>JASLCP010000025.1 GCA_030151825.1 Candidatus Saccharimonadales bacterium | reverse complement strand
GTCCCCAAAAAGCGTCGAGTCGTCCAGAAGGATCGTCGCTTGATTATTCGTGGCGCACGCGAAAATAACCTAAAGGATATCGATGTCGCGTTTCCGCTTGGCGTCATGACGGTCGTTAGCGGTGTAAGTGGATCGGGCAAATCGACATTAGTAAACGACATTTTGGCCAAAGAATTATCGGCACGACTTCATCGTTCGCAAGCTGTTCCGGGTGCGCACGAAAACATTGAAGGTATAGATCAGCTCGATAAAGCAATTGTAATTGACCAGTCAGCGATCGGCCGCACGCCACGGTCGAACCCGGCGACCTATACCGGTGTCTTTACGCCCATTCGCGAGCTATTTGCCAGTACGCCCGAAGCAAATATTCGTGGCTACAAAGCGGGGCGCTTTAGCTTTAATGTCAAAGGTGGTCGCTGCGAAAATTGTCAGGGTGATGGCGTCATCAAGATTGAAATGCACTTTTTGCCCGATGTCTATGTGACGTGTGATGTCTGTCACGGCAAGCGTTATAACCGCGAGGCACTCGAGATTAAATATAAAGACAAGACGATTAGTGACGTGTTGGAAATGACGGTTGAACAAGCCGCGCAATTCTTTGAAAATGTTCCGACAATCGAGCGTAAACTGACGACGTTGGTTGAAGTCGGGTTGGGATATATTCGCTTGGGTCAGCCAGCGACAACCTTTAGTGGTGGCGAGGCCCAGCGAATCAAACTCGCTAGCGAACTGTCGCGCCGCAGTACCGGCAAGACAATCTACATTCTAGACGAGCCGACGACGGGGCTTCACAGCGCTGACGTCAAACGACTGTTGGGGATTTTGCAGCGACTGGTTGAGGGTGGCAATAGTATGGTGATTATCGAGCACAACTTGGATGTGATTAAAACAGCCGACCATGTGATTGATATGGGACCCGAAGGTGGACTGGGTGGTGGCACGGTGGTTGCCGAAGGTACACCAGAAGAAGTCGCCAAAGTAGCACGATCATTTACCGGCGCGTATCTTAAGCCGCTGCTTGGCGGTAACTAATGCGGCGCCTGTTTTTGGCGCAGTATATCAAACATATTCGAACCGTTGGCGCTGTGACGCCCAGCTCACGATTTTTGGCACGTCGCATGGCTGACGCGGCGTCGGTTGAATGGGCGCAGGTAATCGTTGAATATGGACCCGGAACGGGTGTATTTACGCGTGAAATTGTTGCGCGCAAATCACCACGTGCACGTGTGGTGCTTGTCGAACAGAACGTGGTATTTTATCGTCGCCTGCAGACGATGTATCAGGATGATGATTCGGTGATTGTTGTTCATGATTCGGCCGAAAACATTGAGGCGATTCTGGGACAATATCTGTACGGTCGTCAGGTTGATTGTGTCGTATCGGGACTGCCATTTGCGGCATTGCCAACGCAGGTATCACGGGCGATTATCGAAGCGACGACGCGCGTGCTGCATCCGAATGGTGTCTTTGTAACGTTTCAGTATACTCTTCTTAAAAAGCGCTTTTTCGATCACTTTTTTCAGTATGTGACGACCGGTCGAGAATATCGTAATCTCCCACCAGCCTATGTGCTGAAATGTTGGAACGATAGCGAATAATTACCTTTTGAATTTGAGTTTACGGAGCAGTTTTTTGCGGACGTCTGGATTGGTGAGTGAATGGATGAACGGACCAAGTAGTGACACGATAATGATGAACGCAATAATCGGTAAAATCAACATATCGACATTGACTCCGCGCGCCTCGAGCCAGTGGCCTGCATAAAAGCCAAGTAATGTGACGCTGACCGTCCAAAGAACCGCTCCGATGGCGTTATAAAACATCAATGTACGGTAGTGCATATTGGCGACACCAGCAACAATCGGCACAAATGATCGAACAGCAGGAATAAAGCGACCAAAGATAATCGCTTTGCCGCCATGCTTTTTGTAGAACTCTTGGGCCTTATCGACATAATCTTGGCGGAATAAGATTTTGCGCTCGTCCTTGACATACCGTTTACCAAGCCCGCGTCCCATCCAGTAGCCGATCGTGACACCGGCAAAGTTACTAAGAAAAATAAAGAGCATGGCCAACACGACCGAAAAATGGCCTTTTGCCGCCAAGAGACCTGCGGTAAAGAGGAGTGTGTCACCGGGGAGGAAAAAACCAAACGGAAAGGCGCTTTCGATAAAGATAACTGTAATAATACCGCCGAGCCCAAGAGAAACAATAAGGTCATTCAGTTGATGCATGATACCCCCATTATACCACGTCAAGCTTGGAAATAGGTGAAACCTAATCGGGCCGTGCAAGAGTCCCGGTAATGGTATAATAGGAGTACGTACTAGAGAGTCAGAAGAAGGGAGTCATTATGGCAAAAATCACACTGCAACTTGCTGCTCGCGCAGTCGAAGGGAAAAAGGTAATCCGTCTCCGTCAGGGCGGGATTATACCAAGTGTTGTCTATGGAGCATCAATTGGCACGAAAGTCACACAATCGCCAGTCGGCGAGCTAAGTAAAGTTGTGCATGCGGCCGGCAAACATACGCCCGTTACTCTTTCGATCGATGGCAAACAGACGTTGGCGATTATCAAGACGATTGATCGTGATCCGGTCAAGCGCTCACTGCGGCACGTGGCGTTTCACGCAATCAAACAAAATGAAGTTATTACAACCGAAGTGCCGATTGTGTTAACCGGTGTTGGCGAAAGTGCCGCCGAAAAGACAGGGTTGGTAGTATTGCAGGCGCTCGAGCATGTTGAGGTAAAGGCAAAGCCGGCTGATCTACCCGAAGTGATTGAGCTATCGGTTAAGCAGCTCGAAAACGAAGGTGACAAATTAATTCTGTCAGACATTGTATTGCCTGCTGGTGTTGAGTTTGCCGATGCCGAAATCGACACTGATATGGTGATTGCCAATGTCTACGAGCCAAGTGCTTTGCAGGCGGCCAACGAAGCGGCGGGCGGTGATAGCGAAGACGAATCCGAGGTTGCCGCCGACAATGGCGGGGACACACCGCAGGATACTCAAGCTGAAGAATCTCGCCCCGGCGGCAAGTTACAAGATGAGCCAAAGCAGCTGAACGTCGACGCCAATAAATAGTTTACGCGTTCATCGTCAAAGAGCCGATGTTGTATAAGCATCGGCTCTTTACTTTTTTTGCAAAATAGAGTATAATGCGGCCATAATCACTGTAGATGTGAGGTGAGAGGTGTGACGAAAGGTCAGAGCGTATTATGACAGAGGTGCTTGCATACCAAGAGCAGAACGACCGTGCCCCAAAAACATGGCCTGATCAACAATGGGTCGACCCGAAAACAGGTGAAACAATCACCTTACCTCCGCAGACGGATGACTATGTCTTTGGAAACCCTGACTACCCGATCGCCAAGTACCGCGATTTAATTGTCGACACCGTTAACACCAACCCGGTCACCGTGCTTGCCTCAGGTACAGGCAATGGCAAGAGTATTTCAGTTGTGCAATATCTGTACGAGACCGGCCGCTATCGCCACATTATTCAAACGCAGCCGCGCGTGGCTGCGACTCGTGAAAACGAGCGTTTTACGTTGCAGCAAATGAGCGAGGCGGCTGGCCGCGATATGAGCGACGTGATTGCTTATCGTACGGCAGTTGAGGGCGATGCTGTTCGTGGCACTCATGTTATTCGTGAGCATACGGACGGATATTTATTGCAGCAATTGCTGGCCCAGGATGAGGTCATCACACGTGACGATGTGCTGATTATTGATGAGGCCCACGAACGTAATCCAAATATTGATATTGCGATCGGCGTTGCGCTCAAAAAGGGACTGCGCTTGGTGATTCAGAGCGCTTCGATGGATACGGATAAATGGGCACAGTATTGTTCGCAGGCACTCGATGGCCGGTCAGTACCAGTACTCGATTTGCCGGGTGTGATGCATCCTGTCGAACGAAAAGTTGGTGGGCTTACCGAAGAGCAGATTATCTCGTATGCCAACCTCGATTCAAAAGAACCAATGAATATTGCAGCTATTGTACCGGGTAAGCGAGAAATCGGCGATACGATTGGTCGCATTACCAACCGCGTGCCAAAAGACTATACGATTTTGCCATTACACGCCGAACAATCAATCGAAGAGCAACGCAGGGCGATGGAATCGTATCCGGGCGGCAAAATCATTGTAGCAACCGATGTACTACGTCAAAGTATCACCGTTCCTGATCTTGATGTTGTTGTTGATCCGATGTATGCCCGATCGGGTGATTATGTGCAGGGTATTCGTTACCTGCGTGTCCATCCGGTTTCAAAGGCGAATGTCATTCAGGGAAGTGGCCGTGTTGGGCGCACGAAACCGGGGATATATGCGCAAGCGCTCCTCGAAAATTATCCGCCCGTTCCCCGTAATGAGGCAGGCGAGCCACTGCTGGATAGTCATGACAAACCACCGATTTTGCGGACTGATTTGGCGCCGTTTGTATTGCGCCTAGGTCGGACGGGACTGAGGTTGGATCAACTTGATCTGCAGGATATGCCGCGCGCCAACGAGCTAGAGTATGCTCATCACAAGTTAGTGCGGCTGGGTGCACAAGTATTAAACTCATTTGAAGCTACACGCATTGGCGAGGAGATGGCGCGTTTGCCACTTGACCCGACCTACGCTCGCATGTTTATCGAATCGCAAAAACACGGCCGTGCGGTCGAGATGCAAATGGCTGCACTGGTTGCTGCCACGCAGCAAGAAGGTATTACGCGTAACGAACAAGGCTGTGAGCGGTGGCGAACACTCTCCAAAGAAAATCGTTCTGATATGTTAGTGCAACTTGATGTCTTGGTGCAGGCGTTGTCAATGACGCCAGTCGATTTAAAGCAATTCGATATTATCGACCGCCGTCTTGTAAAAGCCAAACGTCTATTTGAGCGACTCACGCATGATCGAGATTATTCTATTGGTGATATTCGCATCCCGACTGAGAATGAGCGTCAAAAATTGATTGCCTGTATGATTGCCGGTGCTGATAAATTGTTTGTGAATTATGGGCCGGCATATACAGACGGCGCGTCATTTAGCGGTCGTTTAGCAAAGTCGTCAAGTATCTCGCATAGCGCCCAGCTAGTTATTGGCTCGGGACTGGGTATCGAGCATTATCGTAACGGCGTCAAAAAGACACACTCGGTGATAACAAACGCGACGATTGTCACACCCGAACAGTTGGTAGAACACGCACCGTGGCGCTGCACCTACGGCGAAGGTCGTGTTAGCAATTTGTGCGGGTACGGCAATACAATGATTGCTGGACGCGATCTGTATTTTGATGGCCATGCAACAGGTACAGTAGTACAGGCGGAGCCGAGTGTTGAGACAACGAAAGTAGTGCTTGAAGCTATGCTTGGCGCTGAGGCGTTGCCACCTGAATCGTCGGACAAGGTCCACGCTATTTTTTCTGAGTTGCAGCGCATCAAGGAACTCTTAGTTGACCGCTCTAGTCGTGCTGATGAGTTTGACGTATTTGTCGAAACACTCAGGCAAAGTGTATCGACCATGAAAGACGTAAAAGTAATGGATATGCATAGTCTTGCCGAAGTGATGTATCGTCGCGGCATGTATGAAGGGCTGAAATTATCGTACGGACTTGAGAGTGCTGACACGCAGAAAATTATGGACCAGTCGCCGGATTCGATTGTCGTATCGATGGGTGACGAACTAGTTGAAGTCGGTGTGCGATATCGCAATAACGAAGCCTTTATTGATGTGCCGGTACATCGTATTAAAGAACTGAGTGACTATGGTATCACTGATCAATTAGGTGACCGTTCGGTACATGTCTGGATGGATAAAGGCCAGACACATCGTAAGCCGCTACACGAGGCTGTTGCTTGTTCAAATCGCGGTAATCGTACGACACGTCGTTCGCGTCGAGTAACAAAATAGCCTCTGGCAAGTAAAAAGCCGGAGCGTTCCAGATAAAACTATCTGTACTAGCTCCGGCGAGTCGGACGGGTTAGAGTGCGGCAATGTAGTCGCGTACGTGGTTTGACCCACGCATCAGATGACGGAACATGTCATCGCTGTCGCGCAGCATACGCTCTTCGACAACAACAACTTCGACAGTGCGGTCGATGCATGTCAGCATGACCTCGTCAGTATTGTCGTTGTGCGAAATGATGCTGAACATCCGATGGGTAACGCCGTAACCAAGTGCTTGCCAGATGGTGAGATCGGACATACCTGGAACATCGCCCCTCAGCATATCGATGAGATCGAAGATGTCTGCAGCGCCTAGGGCCTCGACGGTATCCATGGTGGTCGCAATGCGCTGTGCCGTGCGTACAGTGATCATTGCAACTTCGTTCTTCGCCTTCATAGCCCCACTCCATTCTCGTAGGTGCATGCACTTTTCTCTAGGTATTTATCTGGAGAAAATCTTTACGTATCTTACGTAAAATAAAGCCTGCCTAACATATATCACGACGCAAGAGTTTTTACAAGAATAATTTAACAATTAGTCTTCGATAAAGCCACCGGACTGATGCGACCACAGTTTGGCGTAGATGCCCTTTTGTTTGAGGAGTGTATTGTGATTACCGTCTTCGATGACTGAACCTTTATCAAGAACGATAATACGGTCAAGCTTGGCGATTGTCGATAGGCGATGGGCGATAACAATGCTGGTGCGGTTTTTCATGAGTTTGTCGAGCGAATCTTGGATGAGCTTTTCGCTTTCCGAATCAAGTGCCGAGGTCGCTTCGTCTAGCACCAAAATCGGTGCATCTTTGAGGATTGCCCGAGCGATGGCAATACGCTGACGTTGTCCACCGCTTAGTTTGACGCCGCGCTCACCTACTTTTGTATCTAGCCCTTCCGGTAGTTGTTCGATAAAATCAAGTGCGTTGGCTTGACGAGCAGCCTTGCGGATTTCGTCATCGGTTGCGTCGGGTTTGCCATAGGCAATATTGTCGCGTAGATTGCGGTGAAATAGCAGAGGCTCTTGCGGCACATAGGCAATGTGACGGCGCAAGCTTTCTTGGGTGATGTCGCGAATGTCGTGGCCATCGATGGTAATCGCACCGCCAGTCACGTCAGCAAAACGCAGTAATAGGTGAGTAATGGTCGTTTTGCCGGCACCCGAATGACCAACTAAACCGACTTTTTGGCTAGCCGGAATCGTCAGATTGATGTTCGAAATCACATTTTTGTCGCTATCGCTATAATGATATGATGCGTCGTCAAATATAATTGCCGGCGATGTAGTGTCGAGGGTGTGGGCGTGCGGTTTATCGATGACAGTAATCTCGCTATTCAGCATTTCGCTCATTGGCGCAGCGTCAAGAAATAGTTGATCATAGCCGTTCAACATGTCACCTAGCGTAAAGAGCTGCGAGGCAATACGCTGTAGATACGTCAAGATAAAAATCGCCATCGCCACATCCATTTGGCCATGCATCGCCAAGTATGCACAACACGCAATCGCGATAATTTGCACCGTCGTCATAATAAACACGCGTGCCGAACCTTCGATCGCCATCAGGCTAAAATCGCGCGTATAGACATCACGAAACCGTCGTTGCTTTTTGGAAAGGGTGGCTGTTTCGTCGTGTTCGCGAGCAAAGGTTTTGACGATCAAATTATTGGTAATCGCGTCGGCTACGGCACCGTGAATTTCACCAATCAAATCTTTTCGCTCTTTGCGAAGTGGCGCACGTTTTTTGAGACTCCATTTGATTTGCACGACAAGTAATATGATTAGCACTATGATAATCCCAGCGACGACTAGCGAATGACTGGCGACAATCACTAGGCCAACGCCGACCGAAATCACAAAACCTAAAGTACGGATAATCAGCAAATCCTGCAGTGACGTCGCAGCACGAATAAAGTCGATATAGCGACTGGTCAGTGCGCCAACTTTTTGGTTGACGAAAAACGTCAAGTCTTTGTTGATAATTGTTTTAAACGTTTCATCGCTCAGCGCTCGGCGTACGTTGGCCTCGTGACGAATCATTGTTTGAAATCCGATGACGTTACAGACTGCACCAACCAGACCGACGGCAGCCGCTGCGATCAGACTTTGGGTGACGATATCGCTATTCTTGCCGGTCAAACCGCCAATTGCTTGGCTAAAAAAGTAGGGCAGCAGTGTGTCGATAAATAATGCACCGGCCGGAATCGCAATCAGCATCACAAAAAAGCTGATTTTGTATTTGCGGATTTGCTGCCAGTACAGGTGCAGCGTTATTTTGCTATTATTCAATAGAAACTCCTTTTTGTGTAAATAGATAGTGTGTTAGTTCGCCATTGATTCGGCCCGTCCGAATGTGTACGAATAGAGGATCTAGTGAAAGATCATAGTATATGAAGTATAGCAGAGAAGAAGCTGGGAGGCAATTAGAATGTGCTATTGAAAAAGCCCATCTTGCTATAAAGCCAAGATGGGCTGGTGAACGGAGCCGCCGTTCGCGGTGTGCGCTACGAATTAGCGCGGGGTTGCCGTGACCAAATCGGCGATGACAACAACAGCGTCAGTCGAGTTGCGGAGATCGCAGCTGATGAGTGCGATACGGTTTTTGGCCGTACCATAAATCAGCGTAGACGTTGCGACTTCTTCGAACGGAATACCTGTGACGATAGACGTTCGATAGTAAAAGACGCCGGTCTTGGTCGTGACGATGACGGTATCACCCTGATGGACTGCCGGCAAATCGTTGAAAACTTGCCGAACATTACTATTGGGGTTGGAGTGTCCGTACACTAGCACAGAACCATGATTCGGAAACGAGGGGAGCGCATACGCACCATACCACGCAACTTTGGTTGATTCTGGTGGGTCGATACATACTGTCGAAGCATGGCATCGACGAGTGTGTCGCGGCCATGTAACACCCGTACTTCCTGCATCAATCGACACAGCCGGTACTTGCAGGCGAACGATGTCTGACGCAGCAACCGAAGTGCTCTTCGGGAGGTGATCGAGCGTGTCGATTGCCTGGCTTGCTGCGGTTTGATCTCGCGTTGGTTGGGCGGGTTGAGTTGACCGCCCCCAGTAATACACCGCAGCCAGTATCGATAGAACGATACCTACTACGATCCACGGAGTGATCTTTCTCTTGCGCATAACAACCTTCTGCAAATAGTAGGGGTCTTGGATTAAGTAGTTACTCGGGAACAGGTGAGCCGGAGAGTGGCTTGCAAAAAATGCATCGCTACTCTCCGGCCCCTGGTGTCACGGCCGCTGATGGGCCTGGCGATGGGTCGCGTTGTACACGAGAATCCCGCCACCGGCGAGCAGACAGATCGCGGCGATAATCGCCAAGATATACCAGCCGCTCACCATGCCGACAGCTAAGAAACTGCCGCCAGTGATACCTGTACCAACACCTACACCGTACATGGTGTATTCCTTTCTTAGGGCAGAGTCCGCCTAGTGCGATTCTGCTTTGTATTGCAGTGACCAGTAGTCCTTGCGGGAGCCAGTCATCTTTGACCACAGGACTTGCGCCCATGCGGTCAAGAACCATGCCGATCGTACCATCGCGAATATCTCGGACGGGACGATGGCAAATCCATACACGATATCCCACTTGTTACGATGAGGGATGCGCAGGCTCATCAGACCTTCAAATAGTGCGAAGGTTGCTGGGAGAGCAATCCACCACAGCCAGCTGAAATGTAGCAGGTGAGCGCCAGCTGCAAACACGAGTAGGAATAACCACAGTACTCGCATGAGTGCCATGAATATTCCGACGGTTTGCTGCCACCAATCGATGAACGTCAGTCGGTTGACACCGAGACTAAGGAGGTCTTCGATGGTGCCGACCTGCCATTTCATACGCTGACCCCACAGTGCCTGAAGGCTCTTCATGGAGTCGGTGTAAGCGCGGACGGTCGGTGAGACGTGGCAGACGTAGCCGAGTCTTCGAATCTGATAGGTGACTTCGAAGTCCTCGACTTGTGAATTGTACGACCACGGACCTTGTCGGTTTGGGAGCTGACTAACTGCACGCAGTGCCTCGCCACGAATGGCGCAAGCGGTACCGGCAAGTACAGTGGTGTGCTTGCGACGCAGTGCCGTGTCTGTCCACTTGGCGAATTCAGAGCGCTGCAATCGCGTCCAAAAGTCTTCACCACGCATCGTGAACTTCGAACTCGAGCCACCGAGATTCGGTCGTGTATCGAACTCTTGGATCCAGTCAGCGACCGCATTGGGCGGAAGTGTCGTGTCGGCGTCGAGACAGACGACAATATCAGCGATTCTGGCATAGGTATGCCACGCGATGTTGAGTGCCTCGGGCTTTTTGTGCTCCAATCGAGGCAGTTCATGGACGACAAGCGACCGAGAGCTGTATCGATGGGCAATGTCTGCCGTTTTGTCGGTGCATCCGTTGGGGATGACAACGATCAAATCAGGTTGACGGCTCTGAGCAAGGAGTGTTTTGATTGTCTCCTCGATGCTCTCTGCTTCGTTGTACGCTGGAATCAGCGCTACGACAGTAGTCATGAACGTCCTTTCGAAAGTTTGTTTGGAGTAACTACTTGTTAACGTACTTGTCTTTGAGCACTCTGGTGAGAGGTGTAAAGGCAGCTGCTTGATTATACAATATTTATGTTAAAAAAGCAATATTATTTTTTAAGAAAATGATACTAGAATGACTCTATCTTGACAAAAGCTCTCAAGCTGCCCCGTGACAACAGAGGCCAAATGTGCTATAATGGGAATATATGCAAAGAATTCTCCTCTATTATAAGTTTACGCCCATCAAGGACCCGGAAACGATAAAATTGTGGCAAAAGACACTGACTGATAGCCTGAATCTGAAAGGGCGAATCTTGGTGAGTGAACAGGGGCTGAATGGGACGGTTGGCGGCGAGATGGATGACCTTAAGACGTATATTCGCGAGACAAAAAAGTTCTCTGGGTTTAAAAATACGGTATTTAAGTGGAGTGACGGTGGCCGTGAAGATTTTCCACGCATGAGCGTGAAGGTACGCCGCGAACTGGTAGGCTTTCAAAATAGTGATGACGAAATCGAGGTGGACGAAAGTGGAGTTGTTGGTGGTGGCAAGCATCTAAAACCACGCGAAGTCCACGAGCTTATCGAAAAATATGGCGACGATGTGGTGTTTTTTGACGGCCGCAACGCCCACGAAGCCAAAATTGGTAAATTCAAAAATGCCGTCGTACCAAACACCAATACCTCGCGCGACTTTATTGCCGAACTGGAAAGCGACAAGTACGATGATATCAAAGACAAAAAAATTATCACCTATTGCACGGGCGGTATTCGCTGCGAAGCTATTAGCGCCATGATGAAAAAACGCGGATTTAAAGATGTCTATCAAATCGATGGTGGCATCGTCAAGTATGGCGAGGCATACGGCGACGATGGTCTATGGGAAGGTTCCCTTCGTGTATTCGATAACCGCATGACGATCGATTTTAGCGACCATGCCAAGACGATTGGTGAATGTACGCACTGTGGCGGTCCGACGAATAATTTTGAAAACTGCGCCCACATGGAATGTAATGATTTGGTGTTGATTTGTTTGCACTGCAAGCAAAACCCTGATTTGTTGTTTCATACCGACGAGTGCCGGCAAAAGCACGAAGCGAAACTCAGGGCGGCTGTGTAGTCGCTACTGGGGTTTGTTATCGAGCGAATGCCACAAATGCAGACAGGCTGTCGAGCGGTACGGCGCCCAGCGCTCGGCAAATTGCGCGAGTTCGTCGTGCGTAAACGTGTGTTCGTATAATTTTTCGACCGCTAATTGCAGACCGCGATCATCGGGCGCAAAGATATCGGGGCGATGTAATGTGAATATGAGAAACATTTGAGCCGTCCAGGTGCCGATACCTTTCACCCGGGTAAGTTCGCCAATAACATCGTCGTCACTGAGCGTTTCGAGATGATCAAGTACTGCTTGGTCATCAACGAAGTGTTGAGCCAGGTCATGCAGATAGCGCGATTTTTGATCAGATAGACCTATCGTCTTGATGTCGGTATCGGTCAGCTCCAATACTTTTTCTGGCTGTAGATCAGTAGCCCTAGTGAACCGTTCAAAAATTTTGGCAGCGGCTTTGACCGAAATTTGTTGCGATACAATCGACCGCGCAAGATCCTCGAAATAGCCGCGTGTCGGACGTAACGGCAACGTCCCATGTTGGGTAATGAGTGTTCCAAGAATAGGGTCAAGTGTCTGTAAAGTACGCTCGGCAGCAGTTAGTTTCATACCCTTAGTATAGCGCGTAACGAGGGGTGATATAAGCAAAGGCATTTTGCACTAGGCAAACCTGAATGCGAGGAGTATACTGAGGCCACAATTACCTATTCACTGATAAGGAGGTGATATATGGCAAGAGGAGAATTGGAAACAGTAGTACGGGATCGACTGGCTGGTGTGCTGGTTGCCCAAGGTGTTCTGGCGGTGCTGTTTGGCATCGTTATTTTAGTATGGCCCGGATTATCTGCGTCATTGTTCGTGAGTTTGTTCGGTGTATTGGTATTGGTCTGGGGAATTGTCAGTCTGGTACATAGTTTTTTGGGTGTTGGCCGCACAAGTATGTGGTGGCTGGAATCGGTCTTTAGTTTGCTCGCAGTAGGGCTGGGCATTTATCTGCTACGTAATCCTGAAGTGACGGTGGCGGTTATTATTATGCTCGTCGCATTTACGCTGATTGCGCGTGGTGTGGTCGACTTTGTTGTCGGGATGTTCTCGAAAGATAAGGAGGTGGTTGATAATCGCTGGTTCCATATTGTTGCCGGCGTACTGGGCGTCGTACTTGGCGCGGTTGTGTTGGCGCATCCAGCAGCGTCTGGCTTGGTGTTTGTCTGGGCGTTTGGACTATATTTGGTGCTCAGCGGTGCCGCCAATGTTGGATTGGCCTTTCGTGTTCGCTCGTAAGTGATAAGTGAGAGTACCGACACCTACTAAACAGCGCGCCGATTATTGCGCGCTGTTTTACCTAGTTGCCGAGAATACCGACTGACCTGGCAACGACCAGTGCGAGCGTAAAAATACTAATTGCTGCTTGGGTGGCCATCAGCATTTTTGCTTGTTTGGTTAGCGCCTGAGCACCGGTATTGGCACCGTTGAGTGAATTGATCACCGATATATATAAGTAGTCAACGAATTCGGGTTTCCAGCCGGGAAATTCGTGTGGCAAATTGTGTTGGGTGAACTGAAAGTCTTTGTCGCTTTTTGTCCATTGACGATTAGTCAGGCCAGGGCTATCGATTTCCCAGTACCACAGAGCGTAAACGATAACGTTGGTGAAGAAGATGGCCAGAGCTGAACCGAGCAGCGCAGCCCCGTCAGTAATATGACCAGTCACGAGCGCGTAGACGACGACCGTTAGTGACGCGAAATTAGCTACGGTGACGACACCAAGGAGTGCGGTTGATGCACCATGGTACAGGGCGCGTCCGTGAGTGTTTTTTGTGCCTGTCGTGAGACCAATGAGTAGGGTCAGTGCCAATTCGACGACGATAATAATATATTGGAAGTTTGAGAACATCTCGTGATTCATGCGCCACACGGCAATCTGCAAAAGGATAGCGACAATAAGCGCACATTGGGCTTGGATAATTTCTGATCGTGTCAGTTTCATACTAATTTCAGTGTAGCATAGCATTGGAAGTGGTTAAAGGTGAGCTGACCACAAGCTTTTTTGAAAAAAGTTGTTATACTAGAAATCATGTCTATATGGTTTCAGGCGATCGCGGTACTCACATTGGTGTGGATTTTGGCACGGCTGATTAAGCGTCGCACATCATTACTGCAACGTTATTTTATCCCGAGCTCGATTGTTGGCGGTGTATTATTGCTGATCTTGGGGCCGCAAGCATTTGGCGCGGTACCAACGGATATCGCATCATTTTTGGGTGCATTACCGGCACTGCTGATTAATATTGTGTTTGCTGGATTATTTATTGGTAAGCCTATTCCAAAGCCGTCACAGGTATGGAAACAGGCCGGATCGATGATCGCATTTGGTAATACGATTGCGTGGGGAATGTATGTGATTGCACTACTATTGGTGCTGGTGTTGCTGGGGCCTGTATTTGGTGCGCCGCCAGCATTTGGAACGCTGCTTGAAATTAGCTATTCGGGCGGGCATGGGACGGCAGCTGGGTTGGCGCCAACATTTGCCGAAATGGGCTGGCCTGAGGCAACAGATATTGCAATGGGGTTAGCGACGATTAGTATTGTATCAGCGGTGATTTTGGGGATTATTATTATCAATATCCATAACCGGCGAATTGGCCGAGTGCTTGACCGGGCATCGATGAAATTGCAGCAGAGACACATGATTAAAAACGGTTATAGCTTGACGCATTTGACGCGATCACTCGAGACAAATCCGCGTCAACATGTGGCGGCAATTGCGTGTATTGTGCTAGCGATTCTATTTGGATGGTTGTTACTTGAGGGAATGATTTGGATGGAGCGATCGCTATTTGGTGGGCAAGTGGCAATACAGATTTTCCCACATATGCCGCTATTTACCTTTGTGATGTTTGGCGGACTGCTGGTACAGCTGTTGCTGAGCATGTTGAAACTTGACCAGCGAGTACCGACTGGTGTGATATATGCATATAGTTCGATTGCGCTGGATCTGCTGATTATCACGGCAATTGGGACAATATCACTCGGCGTGATTGCGCATAACGTAGCATCGTTTGTATTGCTGGCAATTGTGGGTATCGTATGGGTGCTCGTGGCGTTCTTTGTATTGGCGCCGCGGATTTTTCGGCGACATTGGTTTGAGTACGGTATGACGGATTTGGGGCAGGCATTGGGGACAACTGCTACGGGACTGCTGCTGAATCGCTTGGCTGATCCACTTAATCGTACAGGCGCACGTGAGACATTTGCGTACAAGCAGTTGGCGTATGAACCGTTTATGGGTGGGGGTATTGTGACGGCAACTGCTGCCGTTGCGGTGGTTGAGTTTGGGGTGGTACCGATGTTGACTGTTGCCGTTTGTGTGGGGATGTTTTGGCTGACGGTCGGGCTGTTGCTTGGTAAAAAGCGAGGTCATCAGCAGCGCCGGAGTGAGCGCATCGGCAGGATGGCGGTGGGAGAATAGGTATGGGAGCGGTGTATTTTGTGCGTCATGGAGAAAGTCAGGCGAACGCGGATGGAGTACTAGCTGGAGCAAGCGAATCTCCACTGACGCTCAAAGGACAAAAGCAGGCAAATGACGAGGCAGTGCGTATTCGTACTGACGCACTGGTGTTTGCGACGATCGTGTCATCGTCGCTTTCGCGGGCGCTTGATACAGCCAAGACAATTGCGCGCGAGTGTGATTATCCCGAGTCGTCGATTGTGATTATTGACGAGCTGAAAGAGCGAGATGCCGGAATGTTCGAGGGCGGCTCGGTCACTGCATATCATAGCGCTACGTCTGAGGAAGTGGTGGCAGCTGGCGGTGAGAGTATCCAACGATTTGCTGATCGGATCGCCAGGGCGAACGCGATGATTACAACATTTGCAGCTGATGGTGATGTGCTTGTAGTGGCTCACGACGGAACGTATCGTATGTCGATGTGCCTGGCGCAGCAACGGCCAATTGATCAGATGTTGACAATTGAAAAGCCAGCGAATGGGCAGGTTGTGCCATATCCGCTCACGATGTCTACTGGTGGTAGGATATGACGCGATTCCTTTTTGGTGTGTTGGGCGGCGTCTTTGCGATGATTGCGATTGTTGGTGTGTGGTTGCCTGGTGTGCCGACAACGATGCCTCTGATCATTGCGCTATGGGCATTCAGCAAGTCAAGTGTGCGACTGCGACGTCAACTAGAGCGTCTGCCGATTTTAAAGACAGCCCTTGCCGAGGCGCGTAGGTTTGAGCGTGAACGCAGTGTGACACGCCGCGTTAAAATAATTGCACAAACAAGCGCTTGGCTTTCGACAATTATTGTCGGTCTTGCCACGCAAAATGTCGTCATAACGGTATGGGTAGGAGGTGTTGCGCTGATGTGTAGTATATTTATGTACCGCATTGCGACAGCCGATGATAAGATCGTTGTTTCACCGTAGTCATATGCTGATAAATTGATAAATCGTGTATACTAAAAGCATAAGTATATAACTGACATGGAAGGCCTTCGGACTATGGCAAAAAACACAGAGCGTAAAGCAATTGATAAAGTATTTATTTTGTTGGGGACGGCGGCAACTTTGGTGCTGCTGGCTGTTGGTGGACTCGCGTGGTACGGCTACACATTTGCGACCGGCATGGTAACCGATCAACTGTCGGCGCAGCACATTTATTTCCCCGAAAAAGATAGCAAGGCGTTTGCTGCTCTTGACGCAACTGATCAACAGGCAATTAAGCCGTACGTTGGGCAACAATTGACGACAGGTGATCAGGCAAAGGTATATGCTGACAACTTTATTGCAGCGCACTTGCGGGCAATGGCTAACGGCAAAACATATGCTGAGATTAGTACTGAGTCAATGCAACATCCTACCGATCAGAAACTCGCTGGTTTGAAAGCGACGTTATTCCAGGGTGAAACCCTCCGTGGTATGCTGCTTGGAAGTGGCTATGCATTTTGGACATTTGGCATGATTGCGAAATATGCTGCACTTGCAGCGTTTGCCGGTGCGATAGTGATGGCACTGTTGGTGGTACTGGGGTTGCGCCACTACGCAAAAATCAAGTAATGAGGTATGTTATTTTACTTCGGGGCGTGAATGTTGGCGGGGGACGCCGTGTCCCGAAAGCTGAGTTTTATGCGGTGCTTGAAGGGCTAGGATTTTCTGATATCGTGGTGTATATCAACTCGGGAAACGCTGTTGCCTCACATGAGCATGCGCCGACGGTGGCAGCTGTATGTGCAACGCTTGAATTACACTTTGGGTTTGTGATTCCAACGTTGATGTTGTCCGCAAAGAAAGCACAAGCGATTGCTGCCGCAATTCCGCCGGAATGGACCAACGATTCGCCACGTCCTGATAAGTCGGGCTACAAGGCTGATGTATTGTATTTGTTTGATGGGGCAAATGTACCGACGATTTTGGACCAAATCGGCTATCGGCCCGAATACGAAACAATGATATACGTTGATGGCGCAGTGTTAGCAATGGTGTCGCGCAAGAATCAATCACGCTATAGTCTGCTCAAGGTCGTTGGAACTCCGTTATATCAGCAAATGACAGTCCGTAATATCACAACGGCAAAAAAGCTCGCCGCACTAGCTGATGCATAAAGTGGCATGATGCTTTATACTAGGGTGTAGAAAACGCCGTATGGAATCTTCTGATACATCATCTACATCACCTCAAGAGGGAAAAGGAGCTATCTTTGCCGCATTTGCTGCCAATGTTGGCATTGCAATTAGTAAGTTTATTGCGTTTCTTTTAACGGGCGCAACATCAATGTTGGCCGAGGGTGTCCATTCGCTAGCCGATAGCAGTAACCAAGTATTGCTGTTGATTGGTTCGAAACAATCACGTCGTGCGCCAACGCGTGTCCATCCTTTTGGGTATGGTCGGGCGCACTTTGTCTATGCGTTTATGATATCAATTGTCTTGTTTTTGCTTGGCGGAGCATTTGCAATATACGAAGGCCTCCAGAAACTAAGCCATCCAACAATGATCGAGGCACCGGTTGTTGCCTATATCGTACTGTGTATTGCGGTGGTATTTGAGGGGCTGGCATTGCGTACGGCGCTGCGTGAGGCCAAACAGTTCAAGCCACAGAAACAGAATTGGTGGCAATTCTTGCGTGCGACCAAATCAGTGAATCACGTGGTTCTGGCGCTTGAAGATTCGGCGGCACTTTTGGGTCTATCGTTTGCGGGAATTGGTATTACATTGACCCTTTTGACCGAGAATCCGCTATGGGATACAGTGGCGACAATGATGATCGGGCTGCTGTTGGTATGTGTGGCGGTATTTTTGTTTCGCGAAGTAAAGTCGCTATTGATTGGTGAATCGGTTGATCCGGCGATGGAGAAAAAGATTCGCGACACCGTTCTATCCGTAGAGGCAATCGACCAGGTGGTGGACCTAAAGACATTATATACAGGGCCAAACGAGCTGTTCGTTGCGATGAAAGTAATTGTCGGTAGCCACGATAGTGCAAAAGGCGTGGCGTGGGCGATCGATGAAGTTGAGGCACGTTTGCGACGAGATTTTCCGATTGCTAGGCTTATTTATATCGAACCCGATGTGTATAAATCAGAGAAAGAGCAGCGCCAATCTGATCAGGCGATTGAACGAGTGATTGCGACAAAAAAGGGCAAATAAGTGCGATAGGTATATCTATTATTATTTTTTGTGTTATATATTGATATATTTAAATTTATCTATATAATGAATAGTATGAACGAACATCATCACGCAGCAACCATTTTTAAAAGTCTCGGTGACGAGACACGACTATCGATTGTGCGCAAATTAGCGCATGAGGTTGACGAAGCGAATAGCAAAGAATTAGTGTCGGGATGCGCCGCAGCGCTGAGCCTATCGCAGCCGACAATGAGCCATCACTTTCAGACATTGGTGGTCGCTGGAGTTATCTTGGAGCGCAAGGTTGGTGTCGAAAAATTCTATCAACTCAATCGCTCGCTGTTAGAGCAGAGCGGTATTAATATCGAAAAACTATAGGGGGCAGTATGACAAAAGAAGTAATGAAAACATATACATTTGGGCTTGATTCGTTCGGTGATTTGGCCCAAAAAAACGATGGTGAAACGACGAACTATGCCGAGGCGATTCGTTTGGTGATTGACGAGGCAGTGTTAGCTGATAACCTCGGCATCGATGCGATTGCGCTTGGCGAACATCATCGCGATGAGTATGCGATTTCAAGTCCTGAAATGGTACTGGCGGCAATCGCCAGTAAGACAAAACATATCAAACTAGCGTCGGGTGTAACAGTGCTGAGTAGCGATGACCCTGTGCGCGTATTCGAGCGATTTTCGACGCTTGATGCAGTGTCAAACGGCCGTGCCCAGGTCATTTTGGGGCGTGGATCGTTTACCGAATCGTTCCCGCTTTTCGGCTATGATTTGCGCGATTACGAAACGCTATTCGAAGAGAAAATCGAGCTCTTTAGTAAGCTGCTAAAAGAAGAACCGGTCACATGGGAAGGAACGCATACACAGTCGCTGGATAAGGCAGATGTTTTTCCAAAAACCGAATCTGGCAAACTTGAAACATTGGTTGGCGTGGGTGGTTCGCCGCAATCGGTGGTGCGTGCTGCGTCGTATGACTTTCCGTTGATGTTGGCAATTATTGGCGGATCACCCGACCGTTTTGCGCCATATGTCGACCTGTACAAACGTGCTAGCAAAGAATTTGGTCATGAGCCGCACCCGGTCGGTATGCACTCGCCAGGCTTTATTGCCGATACCGACGAAGAAGCCATCAAAACGGCATTTCCGTTATTTAAACGGCAGATGGATCGAATTGGTCGTACGCGCGGTTGGCAGCCGATGACGCGTCAGCAGTTTATGCACGAAGTCGAGCATGGATCACTGTACGTTGGTTCGCCCGAAACGGTGGCAACAAAGATTGTAAAGGCAATGAAGGTCGTTGGTGCGACACGCTTTGATATGGTGTATGGTTTTGGTGATGTTCCGGCCGAGGCGCGTCGTCACATGATTGAACTATACGGAAAAGAAGTGATTCCACGCGTCCGCAAATTACTCGACGAGAAATAATATGAAGGGAGAAACAATCGGCATTATTGGTGCGGGAAAGTTGAGCGTGGTGGTGGCACAGCTGGCGCTAAAAGCAGGCTACGAGGTAGCGATTGCTGGGTCGGGTTCGCCTGACAAGATTGCGCTGAGTATGCAGGTGTTGGCGCCAGGTGCCAAGGTGATGACGAGTGAGGAGGTGGTGCGAAGCAGCGATGTGGTGCTCCTCGCCTTGCCGCTCGGAAAATACAAAGAATTGCCGCAAAAAGCACTCGACGGCAAGCTAGTGATTGATGCGACGAATCATTGGTGGGAAGTTGATGGACTGCGTGATGAAATTATCGATCCGGATGTGTCGTCGAGCGAAGCGATGCAGAGCTTTTTGGCCGGCGCCCGTGTGGTAAAGGCACTGAACCATATGGGCTATCATGACTTGCATGACGAGCCACGACCGGCAGGCGCGTCCGGTCGAAAAGCGATTGCCATAGCAGGCGATAATGAAGAAGATGTCGTAACGGTTGCGACAATTATCGACCGATTAGGCTTTGACCCGCTGCCAATCGGCAGACTCGCCAAAGGGTGCCTATTGGAACCAGGCGGACCGGTATTTGGCGCCAACGTCGACAAAGTACAGCTCGGTAAACAGCTTACTCGGACGCCGGATAGGTAATCGCTAATCCGTCGACGCGAGCAAACGAAGTGAGGGTATGTTTGGAGCTATTCGTTTTGCTCATGATGTCGAGAACATCGTGGCCACGTACGGTTAACGCATCGCCAACCAGCGAACGATGGCATCGCCACGGCACCGCTTCGGCGCACATGATAGCAGTCGGTGCTTTTTTGGCAAGTGTCGTAAGTTTATCGATGCCGTCGGCAAAATCATCTGTCTGCATATAATCGGCATACGACCGAAACGAGGCGTTGCGCCATGCGGCATTTTGTTCGCTTTTTGGCCCGTTGCGCCATCCGCCTAATTTTTTCATATAGCTATAGGCAATGTCGTGCTTTTCGAGTGATGATTCGAGCGCTTTCTGGCCAAATTGTGGGTTGTGGCGTGACCCCGGAACCGACCGGACGTCGACGAGTTGTTTGATGCCGTACGTATTGAGAATACTGATAAATTCGTCAATGGTATGAGTAGAATGTCCAATCGTGTAGATGGTTGCCATAGCGAGCATTGTTAAAACCTTTCCTTTTTATCACTATCAAGGACGGGTTGCGACAGTCGCTCGAGACCAAATGGCGCCGCCCACGAGGCTGGTGTACCCAGTATAGTACCAACGATTACTTCAGCGGCAGAGAGCGCCCAGGCTAGCCCCCATGCGCGATAGCCGGTAATGATATGGATAGTAGGAAACTCGGGCATCGCGCCAATGTAGGGTAGACGGTCATATGGCATATAGTCGCCCGCCAGCCAACGGAATAGGATGGCATCAACGTCATAGCGGCTACGTACGTCGTTGATGAGTGTTTGATAATGGAGCGTTTCGTTGTATGTTGCTTCATTGTATTCGTGGCTTTCGCCACCAAAAATCAAGATAGGTTTGTCGTTATACGTTGCTGAACGCAGCGTGCGCATCGGGGTATCGGTGGTGATATACATCCCTGCGGGATAGTCGGCTGGATTGTTGAGCGTTGCGGCAACCGCATACGACATTTTGAGCCACATGTGGCCGTCAAATAATTCATTGTGCCAAAATGGCTCGCCGCTGGCCTGAAGAATATGACGAGCTTGTATATTGCCGGATTCGGTCACAATCGTATTTGTGTCACTTGGGATAATATCGGTTGCTTTGGTGTGTTCATATATCACGCCGCCTTGTTCAGTGAACGCATCAGCGATGCCCAGTAAAAATTTGCGCGGATGAAACTGTGCTTGATTCGAGAATTTGATCGCGGCAGTTACCGAAAACGGCAGTTCGGTAGAAGTTTCAAAACTAGCAGGCAGGCCAAGTTGCTTGGCGGCTTCGACCTCTGCTTTAATCGCCGCAACTTTGTCGGTACTACCGGTAAATACATAGGCGTCGCGCCGTGAGAATTCACTATCGATTCCCAGGTTGGTCGTCAGTTTCTCTACCGCGTCGATGCCGCGCTGGTTGGCTTCGGCGTATTGCCTGGCGATCGATTCACCGTGGCGACGAATTAGATAATCATAGATGAGATAATGTTGTGAACTGAGCTTGGCAGTCGTGCTGCCTGTTGTCCACGCTACAAGCTGATTTTTCTCGATTAAGACAGTTTTGAGACCACGCCGTCTGGCAAAATAGGCTGCCACGATCCCCGTGATACCTCCGCCAACTACCGCTAGGTCGTAGACCGTCGTGTCCTTTGATAGTGTCGGATAGGCGGTGTCCTTTGTCGTTTGCACCCATAGTGAAATATCTTTCCCTTCAAGTGATGTAGCCATCATTTCTACCTCCCTCTGTATCTACTATGCGCCGAATAGTGTAAAAGCGCAAATAACGGGAGAGTATTGCATAACCATGCGTATATGATATAAAATAGATACGTATGTCAACAGACATACTCTTTGCTCTTTAACACGAAGAAGGTGAGATGCATGGCACGCGGTGCCGAACTAAGGTGTATGCCTGCTCAGCAGGATGATTGGTTGTCGGTACAACGACAGTTGGCGGGCGATGCATACAATCAAGCACTCCTCGATAAACGGTTAGCTCATGACCGATACGACCAACGATTACGGGAATATCAATTCATGAATGCTGGCAGTGATCAATGGCTCAAGAGGATCACTGCCGAGCGTGAGCGAATTGACGATCGTGTAACGCATACTCGCAATGAACGCGAGAATATGATTCGTCTGAGAAAAGAGAAGAATCAGCTGAAGCGAGATATTCGCGCATCACGTCATCGGTACATGAAGGCGCTCAAGAACTTGCGAGAGGCTGAGATTGTATGTATGAAGGCACGGCAGCGACATCGCAATCTGCAACGATCGGAGTTTGCTCGGCACGTTATGCTTGCGCGCAAAGCGGGTGTTGCCGAAGTACACTTTGAGAATATGAAGGTCACCGAAGAGTCTGACGTGATCCATTTCTACTTTGGTGGGCGTGGACGTCCGGATGGGTTATATCACGGACATTACATATTGACCGATGACGGCTATCTTCTCTATCGCCGTGACCCTGGCGAGCCTCATGGGCCGCAAAATCATCATCCGATTCCTGCTGGCGATGAGCGTAAAGCAGTGTAGTCAAGACAATGAGAGGAGGCAAAGAGACCCCCAATTCTAGCATAGCTAGGGTTGGGGGATTTTCATTTGATACAATAGGCATAATGGAAACAGTTATCACGTCGGCACATAACGAAACGGTTAAGCAAATCAAACGACTGGTTTCGAGTGCAAAGGCACGCCGCGAGGAACAGTTGGCGGTTGCCGAGGGCGCGCATTTGGTGCAGAGTTTTTTACATACCACCAATGTGCCACATCTGTATATTTGTGCTGAATCAGCACTTGAGCGAGCGGAAGTGGCAGCGCTTGCTGTGCGGCTTGATGGTGCTAGTGTACGTCGCGTAGTTGTGGCAGATAGCTTGTACGAATCAATGAGTGCGATTCACGCGTCAGTGGGTATATCATTGGTATTTACGCCACCCGATGTGTCAGGTGATGAAGTACTGACAGATACGGCGGTATTACTTGATGAGGTGCAAGATCCAGGAAATTTGGGAACGATTTTGCGTGTCGCGGCGGCAGCGGGTGTAAAACATATATGGCTGTCGGATGGTTGTGCATCGGCCTGGTCACCGAAAGCCTTACGGGCTGGTATGGGTGCGCAGTTTGGCTTAATGATTCACGAGGATGTGGACTTGGTGGCGCTGGTTGATCAAGCAGCGGTGCCGGTGCTAGTAACGACACTATCCCCAAAGAGCGAGTCGCTATACGCGATTGATTTGACACATCCGGTCGCCTGGATTGTTGGCAATGAAGGTCAAGGAGTTCGTCAGGAGCTTATCGAAAAAGCGACAATTCATGTGTCGATTCCGCAGGCAGATACGCCAGTCGAGTCATTGAATGTCGCGGCGGCAACAGCGGTTTGTTTGTACGAACAGTTTCGTCAAATAACCACAAGTACTACGCGCTAGGCTGCTTTGTCGTGCAATTCGGTATCAGCAATATCATCTTCAAATGAGCTGACGCTTGATCGACGAGCACCATATCCCAAGAGTACGATACTGCCAGCCGCCACGTAACCGACCAAAATCCATAGATGAGACATCATATCGATGCCGCCAAAATAGACCGATTGGCGTAGTGCGTTAAAGGCGGCACCGGTTGGTAGATATGCCGCCAGTTCATGCCAAGGACCATTGCCTGTCAGCAAAAGTGGCACAGGGCCACCCGATGCTGGCGTGCCGAAAATAACAAACAGAACAATAACAAGCGCTGTTCCAAGGACACCAAAGAGGGATACGAGCGCGCTGGCAACTAAACTGACGCCAAACGTGGTAAGCGCAGCGACACCAGCAAGTGTCCAGTACTGATCGACACTAATAGCGTCGACGCCGTGTGTGACAATGAGGCTGGTGCCGATGCTCACGACGACGGCAAAAATGGCAAAGCCGGCGATACGGATGGCCGCTAGCCTCCTCGAAAACGCACGCTTGCCGCGAACTAAGTTAACGGCGACTGCCGCGAGATAGCCGCCAAAGACGGACGCAAACGCAACATAAAACAGACTCACGCCGTTACGGTCGCCGGCGGGAAGAGGAGCGATATCGCTGACAATTGGTGTCTCGATAGGTGATGCGGCAATTGGTTGCCCAGCGAGTTGTTGGCGAACTTGAGCCTGATACGAATGGTCAAGTTGGGTCAGCGACGTCGTCAACGGAGCAACAAGGGAGGTACCATTAGCCCCGGCAATCGTCACTGTTCCCTGAGGGGCAACTGGTTGGTAGATGGCATAAACCTGTTGTGTTTTGAGTTGTGTTTCGGCATCAGATAGGTTCGTCATCAAAATAGCTTTGTAGGCATGATCGCTTTTTTGCTCTAAGGCTTTGCCAAGTTGCTCTGTTACCGCATTATCGCCAACGATTGCCACCGGCAAATCGCGTGCCGCCGGAGCATGAAACGCTGTCAAATAGACGGCCGCAAAAATAAGCTGCAATACCGCGACCCCGACCAGTGTTAATGCTGCCAGAGAAATAAATCGCCTGTCAAATGCTTGACGTTGTCCACGCTTTGTAAATTGTGAAAAGAATTGTTTTACAGTCATAGTACTAGCATAGCATTGTTTGTTGCTACTGGGGTACGTTATGACGGCTAGTGACTTGCTATTTTGTAGGTCGAGTGGGATAATTCTTGGCAACAAGGAGAGCATATGGATCGTCCACGATACAAAGCACCACTGCCCCAGGATTTGTCTGACGGACAATTTCTTATCAAAGATCAATACGATCAAGTGATTATCAATAACGATGATGAGCCATTGGTGGGAGCGTTGCTTGACGGCGATTCAATCACCAAGCGTCAGCTAGGGAAGGTGATTTACGGTGCCGAATTGGCGATTGGCATTGAACAATTACTCCATCCAGCAATCGGTGCGGCAGTCGAACATACGGGCAAATTCTGGCGTAATCCGTATCGTCGTGTGGCGGTATCGATGGAGCCAATCATGGCAGTGATGTATGCCGAAGACCCGTACCGAGCAGGGAATTATGTACGGCGATTACATCAAGGAATTCATGGGACGGACGTACAGGGTCGGTCGTTTAATGCCCTGAGCCCTGACGCATTTTATTGGGCGCACGAAACGTTTCGGTGCGGTGTCGAGAAAACTGCCGAGCAATATAGCCAAGAATCGTTTGACGAGGAAAGTCGCCAGCAGTTACAGCTTGAGTCGACGACATGGTATAGCTATTACGGTATGCCAATGCAGAATGTACCGGCGGATTATCAGGCAAATCAGGAGTATCGTCAACGGATGATTGACGAGGTACTCACGATGAATCCATCGGCCGAGCGAGCAATTTCAATGGCGCTCGATCGTAATCCACCGCGACCACAAACTGTTCCGCCTCGTCTGTGGTGGCTGGCAAAAGTCGCCTTGATGCCAGTGACCGAGATGGTGAGCATGGTGACGATTGGCGAGCTCGATCCGGCGATTCGTGACAAATTTGGTATTCCGTTCGGTCAACGTGATCAACAGCAGCTGGATGATTTTCGAGTGGTGGCTAAAACCTTGATTGACCAGTTGCCAGATCCACTGCGCTATTCACCGCAAGCGTATCATTCATTGCGACGTGATCGCGGTAATATCCATAAAAACATGACTGATCGGCTGCTTTCTGGTGGTATTTCTGTTGGATCGGCGGCAGTAAGACGTACTGTGCAGCCGCTCGCCAGGCGACAGACGAATATCGTTACCAAACGCGCTGCTTAACGAGCGTATACTAGAACTATGGCAGTATCAATTTTTGATGACATTTATCGACAGATTTGTGATGATCCAATGAACGCCGAAATGGCCGAAAAAGGCTACAAGCCGCTCTATACAGCAGGAGCAAGGGCAAAGATTGCGATTATCGGACAGGCGCCCGGCATAAAAGCACAACTGTCGCAGGTACCATGGGACGATGCCAGCGGCAAGATGCTCAGGATGTGGCTAGGAATGAGTGACGAGCAGTTTTATAACTCGGATATTGTTGCGTTGATTCCGATGGATTTTTATTACCCAGGAAAAGGCGCACATGGTGATATGCCACCGCGAAAAGGCTTTGCTGAAAAATGGCATCCGCAGCTGCTAGCTGCGATGCCGGATATTGAGTTGATTGTATTGATCGGCGCCTATGCCCAAAAGCACTATTTGGCGGGGAACGCCAAAAAGAATTTGACCGAAACGGTTCGGGCGTACGAAGAGTATTTGCCAAGATATTTTCCGACGGTACATTCCAGTCCGCTCAACTTTCGCTGGCGTGCCAAGAATCCATGGTTTGAGAGCGAGGTGGTATCAGCGCTCAAAAGACGGGTGTATCAGGTTATCGCGTCGAAGTAAACAATCGTACCCACTCGACATCAGATAGCTCGCTGGGGCGTTTTGTTTGACGGAGTGAGAGGAAGTATTTTTGTCGCGAAAAGCACTGTGTGATAAAGGTGCGGTAGGCAGGAAGTTGCTCTGGCGGCAACAATGGTGTGTCGCGTTGTTTGATTTCGAGAAGTACCGTATCAACGGCGGGATGTGGCCAAAAGTCAGTGCGCTGCAGCGTATAACGGATACGTGTGGTAAAGCGTGGTGTAATACGTGCGCCAAGCTGTCCAGTAAATGAGTGCGTGTCCATCAGGAGTTTTTGGGCGAATTGCTTTTGGACGATAAGGTAAATGCTGGCCGGAGGGTTATCAGCCTCTGTAAGTAAGCGAACGATGGGTGAGCTAAGGTGGAAGGGGATGTTGGCGAAAACTTTATAGGGGGTGTCGGGGAATGTATAGCGCAGGATGTCGGCTTGGATGATGGTGACATTGTCATGAGATTTGAGGTTGTCGCGGAGGGTCTGTAGTAGTCTGGCGTCGTGTTCGATGGCGTAGACGTGGGTGCACTTTTCGGCCAGGCTGTTTGCAATGATGCCGCTGCCGGCGCCGATGTCATAAACGATGTCAGCTTTTTTGAGGTCAGAGTGGCCGATGAGTGTTTTGACGAGCCGCGGGCTGCGGAGAAAATTCTGAGATTTGGTCGCGAGACGTTTCATCTAATAGTAGCGTAGCATAATTTTATGTTTGTCATTCTGAATCGAGTGTGATGGACAATAAGAAGGCGGGTGGGAAAAGTGGTGATCCTAGTAAAACTTGCTAAAATCAGGTATAATTAAAGTCCTATGAATAAAGAGAAACAAACAACAAGCCAAATCTTGGCTGCTCGTGCAGCTCAGGTGCAACGAGGTGGCGCGCGGGCTGCTGTTCTTGGGGTTAACGATGGTCTGGTGAGTACGCTTTGTATTGTGGTTGGTGTCGCAGCAACTGGTGCGGCTAGCCATTCGGTGCTCGTTGCTGGACTCGCGGGACTACTAGCGGGTGCTATTTCGATGGCCGCAGGCGAGTGGATTTCGGTCAAAGCGCAAGTCGAGCTGTTCGAAGGTGTACTGACTGATCTTAAACTCGCGGTCAAAAAAGATAGTAAAACCTTGGTCAACAATCTTGCGAAAAATTTCGAAGAGCACGGTATTGATGCAAAAACAGCAACTCACGCAGCCAAAGATGTCGCCGAAAAGGATAATCTGTTTGTGTCCATGTACTCGTCACAGGTTATTGGTATTAACGAAGACGAGCTTGGATCACCGTGGGTAGCTGCGATATCGTCTTTCTTGTTGTTTACTGCCGGAGCCTTGGTGCCACTGGCACCCTGGTTCTTTGGCGCAGACGGCATGACTGGTGCAGTTATCGCTTCGGCGTTGACTGGATTTGCCGGCCTATTTGTCGGTGCATATACGGCAAATACCAGCGGTAAGCCGATTGTTTTCGGCGCGATCCGCCAGTTTCTTATCATTGTCTTCTCGGCAGTAGTGACGTATGGAATTGGCCACCTCTTTGGCGTTGCTGTTGCATAAAACGATCTCAGGATTAATTAACAATTCCTATTGTAAATTTGACATTTTTATGGTATAATGCCATTAAATGAAGGCCGAAAGACAGAACAAGCAGCTGTCTGGGGATTCTGAAAGTAATATAGAACAGCTTTTACAGGATCTCGAGCATGAGGTAGGCGTCATCTCTAGCAATGATCGTCTTGATAGTCGCGATCAAACGAAAGAAGTGTCTGAAAAGAAGCGCCGCTACCTGGGACGGAGAGCTTTTGTGTGTCTTTCGGCGACTCTTGCTATTGCCAGCCACGAAGCACTCGGTATTGCCGAAACGTACCAGCAGTGGTCAGGTCGACCAAGTAGCATCCTCGAGATTAACGAAGCAAAAGATCCCTCGAATAATGATTTGCTGTTTGACGGTGCCGTCGGCTTTGGCAACATGGATGCGACAAATATGATGACCGCGCTATCACCCTTAAGGTATCAGGGGCGAACGGTTGCCGATAGGGAATCGGACAAAGGTATCAATACTGATGAACAAGCTGAAAAGTTAGTCGAATATGCGGTAGATCATAATGTCCAAGAAATCGTGCTGATCGGTCACAGTATCGGCGGGCTAAAAATGCTCAACAAGGCAGCCCGCGCCAAAGAAATTATTGAAGAAAAAAATCTCGATATAAAATTGCGCGACATCGTGCTTTTGCAAACGCCATTTTCGATAGATTCGGTGCGAAGCAATATGCGTTCATTTGGCCAAAATGTCTGTAATTATGCCGAATATGCACCGTGGCTCAAATATTACTGGTTATCGCGATACATTCCCGAGATGTTGGGACGCAAAGACTCCTATATGAATACGGACGAGCATAGGTTGGATATCGGCAAGCTGATCGAAACAAGCAACGATGTGTATGAGAAAAAAATTCGTCATCCATCAGCGACGGCGAACGTCCTGTACGATCAATTTTGTGTGCAGTTGGGGGCAACGGCACGTGGAGCGATTGCAAAATTACGTAAATTTGGCGATGTTAGAATTTCGTATTTTCGACCAAAAGATGCAGCGACCGACACAGTCGTTAACGAAGATGATGCTGAACAACAATTTCGAAAAGTGACCAATTATCCTGATATCAAGTTTGATGTGCACCATTTGCCTAATATAGGTCACAGTAGCCCTGGCCAAGAACCGCGCGCGTTTATCCATGCGCTGAATACAACCGTGGTTGCAGATATTGCGCAGCGTCGCCAGCGACAAAACTTGTTTCGCACTTGTGTTGAAACTGCCTTTTCGACCGGCGAAACGACAGTACCTGAATGCATCAAGATCGTGCGTCCTGATCAGCAATAACACCGGTAAAGTGATATCATAGAAGTATGAATAAAGCGCTTGAAGCGAAATTAAAAACATTGCCACTTGCACCGGGCGTGTATTTTCACAAATCACGCGATGGCGAGATTATTTATGTCGGTAAAGCCGCGCTGCTGAAAAACCGCGTTCGTCAGTACTTTCAATCACAGCGCGACATGGACATCAAAACCAAGGCGCTGGTGGCAGAAATTGATGACACGGATTGGACTGAAACCGAGAGTGAAATTGATGCCTTGTTTTTGGAAAGTGAGATGGTCAAGCGCTATATGCCGCGCTATAATATTTTGCTGCGTGACGACAAATCGCAAATGTACGTGCGAATTGATATAAAGAACGAGTGGCCGCACGTTAGCTTTACGCGTAATCCTGCTGACGATGGCGCCGAGTATTTTGGGCCGTACTATAATGGGTTTGCGGTCAAAAAGGCGCTGCGGTATTTGCGAAAGATTTTCCCGTATTACACCAAGCCGCCAAAAGCAGGGGTGCGTCCGGATCTTGATTCGCACATTGGGCTGAGTCCGCGACCGGGTATGACAAGCGACGAGTATAAGGCGACGCTGCGAAAACTGATTAGTTATTTTCAGGGTGGTCGCAAGCAAATTGCGCGCGATATCGAAAAAGAAATGAAACAAGCGGCGCGTGATCAGGATTACGAACTGGCGGCGAGCTTGCGCAACAAGCTACGTGATTTGGGCGAATTGCAACGACGGATTATGTTTGGTGATCGCGAGTTTTTGAATATCAGTAAAGACCGTGCGCTGAGTGATTTGGCGGTGCTGCTGGGCCTCGCCAAACCGCCGGCGCGTATCGAAGGCTATGACATTAGCCATATGGGCGGTACGAATGTCGTCGCTAGTATGGTCGTGTTTAGCAACGGTGTCAGTAATCGATCGGAATACCGCAAGTTCAAGACAAAGATTGAGCAGAATAACGATACAGCAAATATGCACGAAACCATTCTGCGTCGTATGAGCCCAAAAAATCTGGCAGCGTGGGGTAAGCCGGATTTGCTGCTGATTGATGGTGGCAAAGGGCAGCTTGATGCAGCGATTCGCGCCATGGAAGAACGTGGCGTTGCGTTTCCGATTATTAGTATTGCCAAGCGCGAAGAGGAAATCATCGTGCACCATACGCGGTCCAATATTGACCCGGCGCATATCAAGCAGTTGATTGCGCGTCCCGAAGACGACATCGATGTCACAGTGTCTGGCGACTATTACGTCATTAATCTGCACCCAGGGCAGCGTAACGCCTCGTCCCATTCGCGTAACTTGCGTGCTAGCGATCGTGTCTATTCACACACGGATGTTGTCAAATTATTCCAGCGCGTGCGTGATGAATCGCATCGTTTTGCGGTGAGCTATCACACGGTGTTGAAACGTCAAAAACAAACCGCCAGTAGTCTAGAAGACATTCCAGGTATTGGCCCCGCTACGCGTAAAAAATTAATCAAGACGTTTGGTAGTCTGCGTGGAGTGAAGGGCGCGACAAAAGAGCAGCTTGCCGAAACGATAGGCACGGCAAAAGCATCAGAATTACATAAATACCTCTAATTGTCATGATGATATTGTGGTACGCTAGAATCAGATGAAATCACTCGACGCGACCTTCTTTGCCGCTAATCGACAGGCGGTGATGCAAAAACTCCAGGGGAGCTTGTTGGTCGTGTCGGCCTATACGCAAATGCAACGCAGTCATGATATGGCGGCGCCGTTCGAGCAAGAGGCAAATTTCTGGTATTTGACCGGAGTCGAACATCCTGACTGGTGGTTGGTGATTGATGGTAAACGAGCTAGGTCGTGGTTGGTGGCGCCAAAGGTTGACGCTGTGCATGCGCTATTTGATGGAAGTTTGTCTCTGGATGAGGCGCGGGAAATCAGTGGTGTTGATGAAGTGCTTGACCGTGCGAAAGGCCTGGAATTACTGCGTCAGGCCGCCCGGGCACATCAGCTGGTGTATACAATCGATCCGCCAGCACACCACGATCACTTCGGCTTTGTGGTTAATCCGGCGGCGCGTGATATGCGCGAGCAATTGTCGCGACACTTTACGAAGGTGCAAGATTTTCGCCCCAAATTGGCCGAAATTCGCGCTATTAAGCGTCCCGAAGAAATTGAGGCAATGCAAACGGCGATTGATCTGACGACGGCAGCATTTGAACAAGTCAAATCGCGACTATCGTCGTATAAATATGAATACCAGGTCGAAGCCGATTTTTCGCACTATTTTCGCAGTCGTGGAGCAGCGGGGCATGCCTATGATCCGATTGTAGCGGCAGGGCACAATGCCTGTACACTGCACTATACGGCCAATAACGGTCCGCTCAAAAAGGGCACGCTGCTACTGATCGACATCGGTGCAAAAATGCATGGGTATGCGGCGGATATTACGCGCACGTATGGGCTTGGCAAAATGACCAAGCGGCAGCAGGCTGTCCATGCTGAGGTTGCGGCGGCACAACGGGAAATTATCGAACTGATCGCCCCGGGCCTCGCAGTCGATGACTATCAGCGTCAGGTTGATGTCATTATGAAACAGGCCTTGATACGACTTGGGCTGCTGCGCGACGAGAGCGACGAAATGTATCGTACCTATTTCCCCCACGCAATTAGTCACGGACTTGGTGCGGATGTCCATGACTCATTGGGGCGGCCATCGTGTTTGCAGCCGGGCATGGTACTGACGGTCGAGCCGGGAATATATATCCCCGAAGAGCATATCGGTGTGCGTATCGAAGATGATATTTTGGTAACAGACGACGGCTTTCGTAATCTGAGTGTCAAGCTCCCGACTAGCTTGTAGGTGTGCTATACTAATGGTAATGAGACAACAATTTGCTGCCTTTTTGGTGCGTTGGTTATTAAATTCATTTGGACTGTGGATCGCGGTCCGTCTTTTAGGAACCGGTTATAGTAACGAACAGGTCGATGCTGGCTTTATGGTGTTCTTGCTGGCGGGGTTGATTTTTTCGGTCATCAACAGTATTGTGCGGCCAATCATTATCATTTTGTCACTTCCTGCCATCCTGGTAACACTTGGACTGTTTATTTTAGTCGTCAACGGATTGATGGTCTATCTGTCGCTGGCGATGACTCCAGGGCTTCATATGTCGTTTTTCAACTCGATTCTTACAGGAATTATCCTAAGTCTGGTAAACTATATAGTAAGTAGCGTTCTTGAGCTGAGCTACGAACGCAAATATCAGGAGAAAATATGACAATTAATACTATTTTACAAATTGTGACGGTGGGATCAGCAATATTGATGATTGCCTGTATATTGCTGCAACAGCGCGGAGCGAGCCTTGGTGCTGGCTTTGGTGCATCAGGAGAACTGTTTACGACACGACGTGGTCTCGACAAGAATCTCTTTGAGGCAACTATCGTTCTTGCAGTCCTCTTTGTACTATCAATCCTTGCGGGACTTTTATTACCATTATAAGCGTGGGTGGCGCAGTGTAATGCCAGACAAACAACAGAAGTGGCGTCAGTTACAGGCTATAAAAGCGCATCGTTCAGCGCTCTCAAAACGTGCCAAAAAAGCTGAAGGCGCGACGGTTCGCCATGCGCATCGTTTTTTGGTGCGCCGCTGGGACAATGTGCGCAATGTACGCCGACGTATTTTGACATGGATGCTTGGCGTGGCACTGCTCATTGTGATTGTTGGTGTGCAGATTTTGTGGTTTCAGCGGAGTTATCTGGTAATGACACCAGTAGATGGCGGGACATACGCTGAAGCGGTCATGGGAACACTCGATACCCTCAATCCACTTTATGCGACAAGTGACATCGAGACGTCAACCAATCGACTACTGTTTTCGTCGCTTTATCAATACGACCAGTCAGGCCATATTCGTCCGGATGTAGCTCGTTCGATGAAACTTGACGACACGAACAAGATTTATACAGTGACACTACGAAAAGATGGTCGCTGGAGTGACGGCAAACTACTGACTGCCAAGGATGTCATCTTTACTGTTGACTTGATGAAAAATCCAGCATCCCGCGCAACAATGAATGCAAGCTGGAAAGATATTGACGCAAAAGCGGTGGATGACTATACTGTTCAGTTTACGTTGCCAGCAGCATACGCGGCGTTTCCTCAGGCGCTGACGTTCTCGATTTTGCCGCAGCATGTACTGAAGGATACCGACCCGCGTTTACTGCGACAAAGTAGCTTTAGCAAGGCACCTGTCGGTAGTGGTCCATTCACGTTTCGCCTGACACAACAAGCGGGCGCGAGTGGTAAGCGCAAGATTGTTCATCTGGCAGCTAATGATTTGTATTATGGGCATCGCCCAAAAGTCGACCGTTTTCAGGTACATATTTATGGCAACATGGACGATATTGGGACGGCACTACGTACTGGTGAAGTCGGTGCAGCAGCTGGAGTGAGTGGTGATGTTGCGCGCGGGGTTGATATGTCCCGATACACTATCATGAATAAGCCAACGAACGGCGGTGTCTATGCGATCATCAATACCACACAGCCAATCACTAAAGAGCTGCCGGTGCGTCAAGCATTGCAACTTGCGACCAACACGACACCGATTCGCAAGGCGTTATATGGAACGCCGCCACAACTTGATTTGCCATTTACACATAATTTGGTTGAGGGCACTGATGTGCCAAAGGTACCGGCACAAAATATTATTGCTGCCGAAAAGCTCCTTGATGATGCTGGCTGGAAAATGACCACAAACGGTACACGTAGCAAGGGTGACCAAGAGCTAAAACTTCATGTAGTTGCCCGCAAAAACAGTGACTACGAAAAAGCGCTCGAAATCCTATCGGGACAGTGGAATAAAGTCGGTGTCAGTGTTGAGAAACAAATTGTCGATCCGGCAGCAGTCGATCAAAGCTTTGCTCAGACAGTATTGCGTCCACGTAGCTACGATGTGTTGATTGACGAACTATTTATTGGGGGTGATCCGGACGTCTTTGCGTATTGGCATTCGCGTGGCCTACTGAACTTTGCCAACTATTCGAGTACTTTGAGCGACGACGCGCTGGTGAGCGGCCGTAGTCGTAGTGACGCTGAGTTGCGCGCCGTCAAATATAAAGCGTTTGCGCAACAGTGGCTAAAAGATGTCCCGGCAATTGGGCTCTACCAGCCAATGATGATATACGTCAAGAACAAACAGTATCAATCACTGGCCGAGACTGACAAGGTTGTCTCGCTGGCGGAGCGCTATATTGATGTCCAATTCTGGACCGCTGAGCAGCACGACGTATACAAAACACCGTAAGCACGACAGTATTCACGATAAATAAAGATGCTTATGGTAAACTTGATGTATGGGTAGTATTTCTCGTATGATACGGCAGCAGCGTTACGCACAAGGATTTACGATTGTCGAACTTATTATTGCCGTTGCTATCGCGTCGGTCATACTTATCGGTGCTATCGGCATATATTTGTCAGTATCAAGCCAGGTTCCGTTTATTACAACGCGCAACACGCTATCGACAAATAGCCAAGATACACTCAATCGTATTAACGACGACGTACGCCTATCGTCAAACGTTGGTGTGTATAATCTTTCCCCTGATCCTAATGCGCCCACAAGCACCGCTGGGTACACTGATGTGCCGGGGCCAAGTCCTGACACGAATGATCAGTATTTTTGGCGTATCAGTAACCATCGCTTGATACTAATTCAGACGCCACTTGATACCAGTGGTAATGCGATTTATGACGATACCCAATTCGCTACGGGAAAGCGGAATACGATTATTTATTATGTAAGGGACGGTGCGCTGTATCGTCGTATCGTTGCCGCAGGCTATCCTAATAACGCTATACAAACAGCGACATGTGTTCGTATAGCAACTGGCGGTTGTCAAAACAGCGATATTAAGGTGATCGATGGCCTTGATCCAAGTGTT
>JASLCP010000028.1 GCA_030151825.1 Candidatus Saccharimonadales bacterium | reverse complement strand
ACCTTTGACTGTCAGGACATCCGAGTCGACCGTGATTGTCACGCCTGATGGAATCTCTACTGGTAGTTTTCCGATTCGACTCATACTTACCTTTCGTTACCGGCAAGTGAAATGTTTGTTTTTACGGCTGACATGATAGTGCCACTATCATGAGCGCAAGATCTCCCGATTTCACTCGCAATTTATTATCTCTGTGATTGTATCAGATACAAGAGGAAAATACAAGGGTTCGCGGCTCAAGCAGCCCTAGCGGTGGTATTTTTTTCGATGTTGTTTATGGCGAGGTTGCCAGCCACGATGATGCTCGAATGGACGATGCGAATGGCGTGGCGTACCGAGGCTTTGCATAAAATCGTCACCAAAATAGGTTTCGAGCTGAATCAAGGCCGCTGCGCTGCGTTTTTGATCAGAACTCAGCTGGTCGAATGAGACGATTCCGCCAATCCGCACGGCAACTTCGTGCTCGACTTGTTGAATAGTAATACGCGGCAGTCGAGAGTGGAAACGCGCCAATCGACGCAGTTGCTGTTCAAGTTGGCCATGCGCCCACGCGGCGTATAGCCGTGTGAACTCTTGGCGGTTCTGCTTGGTGTCATCTAGTAGCGGCTTTGACTGCCCCTCTAAAATACGCTTACCGAACCGCACTTGCTGTCGCTCGACCAGGCAGCCGAGGCGTGGGTCGTACATAATTTTACCGCGGCGATTCATAAATAGCTCTGGCGCCAGATCAATCAACCAATCGGTATTGACCGATGTTACCTCGACCAACAAATGTAACGTCTCGAGTTGACCCCCGCGCGTTGGCACTTCGAGGTCAAACGGTACGCCAGTGATGAGGCGTGGGTTACGTACCACCGTGCTACTCGATAGTTCACGTTCACGACCGCTAAAGATATGCTCGACCTGACCATGTTCGTTGGCATGCCACAGTTGATCAATTTGACCAGCGACAATACAGCGCAATAACCGCAGCTCTTCTTCGCTCGAAATCACACCGAGAACAGCTCCAACCAGATCAAGATCGTGGTGTAATCGACCAATCACGTCATCAGCTTTAGCAACATTTTTGCTAATAATCCCCATATCTTCGCAGATGTCATCGGGAATATCAGACGCCGCCAAATAGACGTCATATTGCGCTAACAGATCTGACGAGATGCATTTTGTTAACGATCGCCAGCCGGTATATTTGGTGCCGCCCTTAACGATACCGCCGACCTCCTGGATACCGATAATCGCTGCCAGTTTCGCTTGCTCTGATGGCGACAGCGTTTTGCCTTCGACCAACATACGGGCATAGCTTGATTCGACTGGGAATTGCTCCATTTCGCGTCCAATGTTCGTCACGTTACCTTGTGCAGTCATCGCACCCAAGACTCGCAGCGTATGCTTGGCCTGTTTAATGGCTTTTTTGCTGGGGTCGTGATAAAAATCAAGCATTTCGATATCGATGCCAATTGTCGCCAAACGCAGGGTTAATCGATCGATATGTTTTCGCATGATTTCTGGTGTCGGATATTCAGGGCGTTCATCAAGTGGCAAACATGGCATGGTGTCATAGGCGGCCAAGATGTACTCGCCCGGACGGGTTCGTCCCGCCCGACCGGCTCGCTGGCGGCTATCGGCCTGCGAGATTTGTGCGATAAAGAGTCCCTCGACACCACTTCGGACCTCACTGCGGCGCTCGAGCCCGCTATCAATCACCATATCAATATCATCAATTGTTACGCTGGTTTGGGCGATATTAGTGGCCAAAATAATCTTGCCATGCGGATAGCTGGCAAAGGCCTTTTGTTGCATTGTTGCCTCAAGCTGACTATGCAGCGGAATAATAGGCACACCAGCATCGGCCGCTTGTTTCTCGATCACCTCACTGACATGCTGAATCTCTGCTTTGCCAGGAAGGAATGTCAAGATATTACGACCAGGGTGCTGTAATTGCTCCAGTAGTTCCGCTATCACATCACTGCCCTGTCGTTTCGTCACCTCGTAGTAGCGTCCCGGTACGTCAATTACTGCATCGGTATCATAATATGCCGCTAGATCGTCCGTCTCGATTGTTGCACTCATGATCACGACCTTAAACTGGGGATCCTCGGCGCAGCGCTTTTTGGCCCATGCCACCAAGACTTCCATGTTTTCATTCCATTCGTGCACCTCGTCCAGCACCAACACCTGTCTGTCATTCGTGCCGCTGCCGGTCAATTCACGCACCAATTGTAGTCCGTCAGTACAATACAAAATCTTGGTGTGACCACTGTCATCACGTTCGTGTGCCGTACGATAGCCAATCACCTCACTAGTATCATCATCGTGACGTTCGGCCCATTCCTCGCGCACGCGTCGCGACAAATTACGCGCTGCCAAAATACGCGGCTGCGTCACAATTACTCGGTCATACCCATACTCAGCCAAGTATTGCGGTATTTGCGTACTCTTGCCTGCACCCGTTTCGGCAGTAATGATCACCACCTGATTGCGATCAACCGCGTCAGTAATTGCCTTCATAAAATCGAGCGTAGGCAACTGGTGGAAACCGGTCATGCTTTCAGTCATTACTCTCTACTATACCACCCGTCAGACGTTTACGACACGTTACGGGGCAATGAGAAGCAATTCACTGGCTGCTTGAGCGCCAACGAGCCGTGCCGTAAATTGCTTTGGCGTTTCGCCACGACGGTCAGATGTATCCAGCAGCACCATCATCGTATTTTCATGCGATTCGCGCCAGGTACAGAACCGTTTAGCGAGCTCGACATCAGCAAAGCTCTCATGCTGCTGATAAAAATATTGCATACCTGCTCCGTTCGAAATATGCAAAAATGGCCGGGAATCAAGGAGGGTCGCCAAGTAATCAATCATCGTAAATCCATGGCAAAATGCCTGATACTCACGACGGTTATTACCCGGGTTTGTGTCGGCATATAGGAGCGCTTTGTTTGCTACCTCGTAAAGTGTCTGGAGTGTCTGCTGGTGGATTGACGTATACGCCTCGCTGTCTGATGTCGCCTCAAAGTAGAACGCAGCCATCGCGGCGTTCGGCTCGTTAATATCCTCAGTAGGAAAGCCAGGTTGCGGCTGAAAAGTAATAATATTTGGGCTATGTTGCATACACTCTCCAAATGACTACTATGATATCTGCCCCTGTTATACCTTTTTGTTAGTTAAATGTAAAGGATACACACATACAGCTCTAGTATCAGGTCCACACGAGACTACAAAAAACCTCCCCGTAAGGAGGAGGTTTTTGTACGGATACCAAGTTACTTAGTTTCTAGTAGACCTTCAGTAACAATTCGCCACCAAGTTTTTGCTTGACTGCTTCTTGGCCAGTGATCACGCCCTTTGATGTCGATACGAGGACAAGTCCACGACCGCTTTTTACCTTAGGGATTTCATCGGCCTTGACGTACATGCGGCGACCTGGCTTACTCATACGAGTGATCTCGTTAATAACGCTGTTTTCACCAGGATTATTGATGGTGATCACCAGTGTATCGCGAGGCTTACCAGTTTCGACCTTTACGTCAGTCAAATACTTGTTTGCTTTTAGTTGTTCTGCAACAACTTTCTTAAGCTTGCTTGAGGGAACACGAACTTCGTGTTTGCCAACCATGGCCGCATTTCGAATACGGGTCAGAAGGTCGGCGATTGGGTCAGTTGATTGTAGTGACATATATCTTTCCTTTCCTTCTTACC
>JASLCP010000052.1 GCA_030151825.1 Candidatus Saccharimonadales bacterium | reverse complement strand
TAAAAGATTTGTACACTAACGATCTTGCCGACGCCACTACGGCACTCAGTAAATATAGCCTCAAGATGATCGATGCCAAGCTCGGTAAGGCCGACTGTGGGGAAAAAGAATCGATTAAATGCAAGTTATCGACGATGAGCCGCGAGCAAGTGCTCGCATTTCAAAAGCATAAATTCACCGTCAACGGCGAAAAGTTAACCGAGGACAACCTCGATGATAACGATCCTTCGAACGATAAGCCCGAAAGTCGTTGGAAAGTCACCTCTGTTGCCTTTCCAGATAACGCCGGTACGGCAACCAGTGGTGAGTCCTTCGCCAAAATTGCCGGATCAAGCGACAAAATGATGCAGCTAGCTACTGGCGTTTGGAACCCAAAATCAAGCTTTTTTATGGATGAGCGGTTCAAACAGCGACTAAAAACACAATTCGATCTACAAAAAGATGGCGGGATTGGTGGTCAAAGTGAGAAAGCGGTCGACGAGGCGTTTGATAAAGCTATGCAAGGTGCCGATGAATCAATGGATGACACTGGTCACGGCGCCTATAGTCTCAAAACACTTGCCAGTGATGATACCAAAAAAGCCATCGTCGATACCGCCAAACGTATCTCGGAAATGCCCAATTCGTACACCAATGTGCAATGTGCAGCCTATACCGTCGGCAAGGTCGCCTATGCAAGCACCAAAAAGGCCAAAGAAGTGACACTGGCGCGATTTGCCATGCAATACCTCAAAATGGCCGACCGCGTTAAATCCGGACAAAGTGCCGACGAGGTACCGGTCAACGCATTATCGAGCAAGCTCGCCTGGGGAAGTGGCGGTGGCTATAACGGGCCAAATGCCACCGACGCTGGCGTCTATCGTCATATTGTGATGGGTGAAGGTGTCCAAAAAATAGGGCAGACGTTTTCTGCCGATACCTTTGATGCCATTGGCACACTGTTGATGCCGTGGCTACAGGTGATGATGACAGCAACTGCCACTAAGGGTATTACTGGTGCCCCTGGTGGGCTAGCGGCGCCGCCAGCCGACTTGGGCCAAGGCGCTCGTAATTATTGTCTGCACGGTCAGACTGAACAAAGCAAATCGGCTATGAAACCCAATAACTGTCCGGCGCTCACAATGGCAGCTGGCGCATCACCACTACTCGCGTCCTTGTCTGCCGCATTAGGAATGATTGCTGCCGCCTCAACGCGCATCTGTCCGCCACCACCACAGGGTATCTGGCAGATGTACCCCACCGCTAACGCTACCTCGAAACTCGTTATTCCTGTCATCGGTAATTTGTTTGCCAACGCCGTCGCTGACTGGGCAAAGCAAACTGATCGTAATTTCACCCACAGCACCAAAGGCATATCTGCCAGTGAGGCGCTCTTTACTGGCACGGGCGTTATATTGGGTGATATGGCTATGTCACGGGGCATGCAGCCGGCAAACGCCGCTACGTTAGTACCGTATTTAGCCGAAAAACAGCAGTACCTAGAGCAAACCGAACGCCTGGCTCGCTATCAGGCAAAGCAACAGCCACTTGACGTCTACAATCGTTATTCATTCGCTGGATCACTCGTACGATCTTTTAGTGCGGTCGACACCGGGCAGGAGGCAACACTGTTTAGTGCGCTAACAACAACGCTCAGCACATTGCCAATTGCCATATCAAAGAGTTCCTCAAATGCACATGCTATCTACAATCTCCAACCCGACAAACTTGACCCTAGCCGCTTGCAGTGTATGGACGCCGAATACATTAGTATTGGTATTCAGGCTGACATTGGCTGCAATGTACGTTACAGTATGGGGCAATGGGAAATGGACGCTAAAGTAAAAGATGTGCTCAAATATATGCTCGACAAACATTCAGACGTCTATAGCAAGAAAATCCAAAACTTACAGCAACGATTAGGCAAAACAGATAGTGAACGCGATGCCGGAGAAGTGCAGCGACAACTCAGCGAGGTGCAAGACGCCAGCTCAAAGCCGTTTATCGACGAAAAAACCGGCAAAGCGATTGAAAATAGCGAATATGATAAATATTTGATGTACTGCGTTAACCGACAGGATGCTTGGGGGCGAACAGGGCTTGATGTACGCCACAAATCAATTGACGACGAAGAAAAAGAAAAGCGTCGCGCCAGTAAGGATGAAAATGGCAATCAAATTACCGAAGAAGATACTGGCAGTATGTACGAACAAAAGATTACTGCAGCCTATATGTCAGTAACCGAGGGCGCCGACAGTGATCAAGATTGGTATACAGGTAAAAAATGCCTCGAGAATAGCGAGATGTTACGGAACTTCCGTGCATATACGATGGCATGCTCAGTAGACGGGTCATTTGCCGGGGCAATCGATTGTACCGAAAAAGACCGATCCGGTGGCTACACCGATGATTTCTATACCAGTAACGATATCTTGTACTACAGCTGGTATTAAAGAGTGCTGCTCTACAGCCTGTTATTCTCCATTCCCGCTACTGATCTTACATTGCCATTCTCTGGCAAGACCAAGGATAGAAGGATAGAGAGGTAACTAAAATCCGGGCCAAGGCCCGGAATAATAGATGAGGAGTAGAGAATTTATAGCGTTGATTTGCTAATAATCTGTTTCAAGATATCTTGGGCCTTGAATTCCTTGATATACGTACTGGTGTTTGGCTGCGAAATAGAAAAGCGGTATGATTTGAGGTCCTTTGTCACGAGAAGGGCATAGACACGTTCAGCGCCAATCGAAATGGCCGGCATATACCGAATTTCATTGCCATCTACCGTACCAGCATGGCCAGTACCACCAAAGATATTGTCATTATCATATGATTCTTTGTTTTTATATGTCAGTACATCGATATCCACTGTCGCATTATTGCCATTTGGCAGCGTGAAAGGGAAGGTGGCCGTCTGTCCCAATCGACCATTAAAGCTAACGACACCTGTCTTCTTGACTGTTGAGACTTCTTTGGCACTCTTGCCGAGAGCTGTAATCGTATCATTTCGACTAACTACCTTGGTAATACCAAGATCAGATCCGGGTTTTTCAAACACACTAAAGCCATCTGCACCGATACCCACCGCCGAATCTTTCTTTGACATTAGACTAAATGCCATTACTATCAACACTACTAATGCAACAGCAACCATCGCTGAAAGGAGCAGTATTTCTTTCTTTCTCGATATCTTACTCGTACTCATGACAATTCGTTATATCCTACTTATTACATACCGTTATGGACTAATACTATCATAAGCGCTATCAAACGAAAATGCTTGTTCTTGTTGTTCACGTAGTGTATTCTATGGATATATTATGGTTATGCTCACAAAAACTCTCACAACGGTGTCATTGAAACAAGTATCACTATGGTTGGCCGGGGCTTTGATTGCACTTCTCGTACCACTTGTCGGGACCGTACAGTCGGCGAATGCCGCCACAAGCTCGGATAAGTACTGTGGTCAATTTAGCGAAACGAGCAAGAAATACGCCTGTAAGGATGGCTGGTCTGGCGTTGACTGTAGCGACTACCTAATTACTCATGACCAAGATCATGTTGATATTTGTCAAAATGCCGCCCGCGAAGCAGAGAAGACAGCAGGAGACACACCGCCTTCAGATACGCCAGCACCCGGATCATCAACCAGTAGTCCTCAGGATGAAAACGATGCCATTAGCGCCGTGCTTAACCTTATCAAGCAAATCCAGCAGTCACAGAGCAAAAACACTGGCAACACTGACTGTTCGGCAGCCAAATCAGGGAACTCACTTGACGTCGCAAACATCGCCACCGGCAATAGCAAAACCTGCACCAAGACTGACCAGCCAGACAATACGTACGGCCAGTACATCAATGGTAATGGTGACAAACAGCCAATTCGTGTCTACAAGTCAACCAGCAGCAACAAAAATGGAAACCCAGCAATCATCTTTCTTAATGGTGGTGGTTGGCACTTTGATGATCGCGTCGGTGACAAGGTCGCTCCAGATGCAGCCAAACGCGGCTATACTAGCTTTGTTGCTACCTATCGACTCGGATCAAGCGGCATTTATTACCAATTCGAAGACGTCATGCGCGCTATCAATCACGTACGCACAAACGCCAAAATGTACGGTATCGATCCAACAAAAATCGCTGTTTGGGGTGACAGCGCTGGAGGAAGCCTAGCAATGCGTGCTGCCGGAAGTGGTAAATCAGGTGCTGCAGCCGCAGTTGGCTGGTCAGCCCCTACCAATGCATATACAGCTATCTTTAAATCACCGCAATCATTTGCCATCGGCATGGATCACTCGACCTGCGTCCCAACTGATCTTGCTGGCGCGATGAACATCCTCAGTGCACTTAAGGGTGGCGATGATGTTGTACCATACACTGGTGACTTCTTTACTAATAACGGTGTCGATATCAAATCTGGTCAATCAAACCCAGAGGCGGCCAATACATCACTGACGATGCTCTCAACCGTGCTTACCTTCGTCCAAAATAGTAGCAAGAACGGTATCAATCCATCTGAGGCTGCCAAAGATGGTGTCGACCCAACTACTGGTGCTGCTACGGGTGACAGCAAAGCGACCGCTGGTATTGAATCATCTCTCAACAAAGCACTGGGTGATTTTAATACCGCCCTCAACCCATCAGAGGGTCAAACCCAAGAGCAGTATGCACAAAACCTTCGCACACTTACCTCAAAAAAGATTACCGAATGTATCGATAACTTTAACGACACCTCACCAGCACTATTTGCGAGCCCACTGACTCCACCGACATTCCTCGCAGGATTCCGGACAGATCCACTGGTTGACCCAGGCCAGCTATATCAGATGCGCGACAAACTACGTAGCATGAGCGTTGCATCATCAGTCCTCGTCCTCCCTGGTGTGCAGTCACCAAGCACTGTAGCCGGCAAAAACCACCTGGACTACAATAAGTCGTTTGTCAAACCAAGTCTTGACTGGCTAGACAAATACGTCAAAAAAGAAGATCCAAACGCAAAAAAATAATACCGTAAGTAATTATTTTTACCTCTGCTAGCGGCAGTTCTCCCATCGTCAACTCTTGCATTATTTACAAATATAGTGTATAATTATATAGTAACCTTGATATTTTATATAATTATGCATTTTTGCAAGAGGACCAAGCGCTATGGCACACCCAAACATAGACCAAGCTCCACAGTTTGATAACAATAACGACAAAGATCGCCGACAGGCACACCCCGAACGCGTTCCGACTTCGACCGGCAGTA
>JASLCP010000019.1 GCA_030151825.1 Candidatus Saccharimonadales bacterium | reverse complement strand
TACTTTTTTCTTCAATATATTCTTTGTTATAGCCATCGATATCACGGTACAAATCGGTACCGCGCGTGTGCTTATCTTGTCGAGAGCCTTCATATGATGGTTTTGGATGTTGGAGAGTTTTGGTGTTAAATATGTTGCTCATGCTTACATATTATAGCTATTTTTATATATTTGTCAATACAATAAGCATGTTTATTGACTTTTTAACAAACTTATGCTAATATAAACAGCAGTCATGAATATAAACAAACAACCTTCATCCAATAATAAAGGCGATAGACCTGCCGTCGACCCAAGTATCGTTCATCGTGAACGTGTAAAATTCGGTAAAACCGTTGACCACATCAAAAGCGATCGACACCTTGCCACAAAGGCATTAAATCCAGAGGCAGTCAACCAAGGCCCAAAACGAGTCACCCGAGAGGAATTTGCAGGATATGCTGACAAGCTATCGCGCAGAACAGCTGATCGTGATGAAAAGTTTCACTCCTCAATTCTTGCGACACTTCCCGCTATGATAGAGGCTCAAAAAACCCTCGAGCACGACAATAAAAACTCGACAACTTACGATGAACGAGAGGTAGCGGTTCTTAAAGCAATTGCATTCAACGATGCAATGCGAGACGCCATCGAGGCAAATCCGCGACTCGAAGCAGGACTGATTACTACGGTTGTCCAGTCAGCCTGCCAGTTCTATAACTACTCCGCTCAAGAGATGAACGATATCGTTCGGCAAACGACAGATACCCTCCGCGGCATGCAACACGAACTTGCGTTCGAGTCTGTTCTATGGAATCTGCCCGAAGGGTTTGAAGTACTTGAAACGACTGCCGAAGATGACGCCCGCGGGGCCGATTACCGCGTACTTTGCCCAAATGGTGTTACTGTGTCAATCGACGTAAAGGCATCGCAGGCTGCCGCCGATAGAGCATATGATAAACGCGGTCACAAAATGGCACAAAACGAGATTGTTCTCTACTCTGGATTCACTAAAGAAGACTTCGATACAGAGTATCCGTGGCGCCCTACCTACGAGGCAACCCAATCGTTAACCCCTTATGTTGAAGAAGAGCTTCGTATCGCCTCAGGCGAAGATATGCCACCACACACAACAGATATTGTAAATAAATAAATATTATGATATAATAGCTAAGCCGACTCAGAGGTCGGAAAGGGATGTCATGCAGGAATACGTCATCGCGACCGATGACGTCACACGGCTCAAGAAAGAGCTTGCTGCTAACGTCATCGGTGAAATCGAGATCGAACTGTCGATCAGCACCAGCTCGTCCACACGAGCAATATGGTTCACCCCCCAAGAAGTAAGCAGTAAAGGTTTCACCGGGCAGACTGTTTTTCATGGACTTATCGGTACTCAACCAGATGTGCCGCACCATGAAAAAATCGAAGCCCGCATCCAAGAAGAAGGTACCCTCCTCGTACTCATTACAGACCTCTGACACGCTCCCCGCACCAACGTGGTGCGGGGTTTTTCCTTTTTAGATAGTGTTCTTGGCGGTAGGCAATGTCAGTATGTCGATTTCGCCACTTGCCGCCACGCCTCCTTCGTAGTCAGAATCTCTATCAGCCCTCAAATAACCACGAACTGAGTGACCGAGCGATTTTGCAGCAAAATAGTTTATTGTCATACCGCGGTTGTTGATTGAAATATCTTTAAGCAGCTCAAAACTCATTTGGTCAGTTTCCTCATCAGCAGTCAATAGCATCGACTCACCACTATCGAGTGACCCAGTCGCCGCAACGATATATAACGTTTCGGAGGAAGTGGCAGCCTTACGCAGATCACCCCTATAGCTGTCGGAGCTCGCCCTTGGTCGCCGCTGGCACAAAATTACCTGACTCAACCAATTCGCCCAGCTCGATCAGGCCGTTGTCACTACTCAGTGCCACGCCGTCTTCTTGATACAGCTGAATCACCTCAAGGTCTTGCATTGCATCGTGACTAATATATAAACTACCAGCTGGCTTTTCGTCGGCAGTAACCTGGATTAATCGCTCAATTGCTCCATGACCAGCATCAACGACATCACGCCCCTGTAAGCGAATACCTTCGATGAGTGCTGAAATAATCTTTGGTTCAGCAGATTCATCCGATAGCACAACAATATGGCCATCTTCGGGTAAAAAGTCAGAAAACGCCTTACCGACGTTCCAGGCATATTCAGGGGTAAGCGAATCGCTGAGGCGACCGCGAATATCAAAACTCGAAAAAATATTACTCATACTCTTAGCTTAGCATAACCAGCGCGCATAGTCAGGGAGGGTATGGTACTGGTACAATAGAGCAAATGGCTATGCAATTATTTTCTGACGCTCCTAAATCATGGAATCAACAGATTTTAGCGAATCCCGATGGTGGTAACGTCTTTCAGAGTGTCGAATTTGCCGAACAAAAAAAATCAGGCGGCTGGACACCACGGTATATTACCGACGGTAGTGTGGCGGCAACGGTGCTCGAAAAGCATGTGCCGCTGCTTGGAAAATTATGGTATCTGCCGAAGGGCCCCGGAACACAAACAGCAGGGCAACTTGAGGCTTTTACAGCCGCAATCAAACCTGTTGCTCGGAATCATGGGGCGTTTGCAATCAAAATTGAGCCAGAACTTGTCAAAGGGACGCAGATAAGCGGTGCAGATATGTACCCTACGACCCCTATTCAGCCGAACTTTTCCACAGTACTTGTGGATATCTCGGGAACGCTCGACAGCGTCCTCGCAGGGCTGAATCAAAAAGGACGACACGCAATCAATCGGGCGCGCCGCGATGGCGTCACGGTACAGCGGGTCGAGACAACTGACGAAAATTGCCGAACATTCTACAACCTGCTAAGCGACACCGCCGTCGGATCGTTCGTGATTCGCCCGTACGATTACTATCAAGCGTTTTGGCAACGATTTTCCGATGCTGACATGGGACAACTCTTTTTTGCGTATTACGACGGACAATTGGTTGCAGGAGCTTATGCGCTGATCTTTGGCCACAAAAGCACCTACAAAGACGGTGCCAGCGTCCGTCAGCGCACCGCCTATGGTGCCAGTCATCTCTTGCAGTGGGAGGTAATCACCTGGGCCAAAGAACACGGCTCGCAACTTCATGACCTCTGCGGTGCACCGCCAAGCAACCGCATCCACGACCCGACACACCCGCATTATGGCATTGGTCGGTTTAAAACTAGTTTTAATAAAACCGTGACGGATTACATCGGTGCGTTCGATATCGTAATCTCCCCTAAAAAGTACGCTATTTGGACAAAAATTGGTGAGAAAATCGTTAAGCGGATCTGGTGGCGGAAGCACCACGAGAGCTGGTATTAGCCTTGTTTTCACTTATGGTATACTAATTGAGTTATGAGCACGCTTAGAATTGGGCTAATTATGAACAAGTTATCTCTACTACAGCCTCTAGTGTGGCGAATACTTATAGGTGTAGCTGTGACCATATTGATCGGATCAAATCTTGGCACATCCGTAAACGCGATTCTTGGTGACGCGGACGATTGGCAACAAATAGGACAATCAATGCCAGCCCAGCAAAACTGGACAAGTTACGATGTCGCCCAAGATGGTGCAACAACCTATGTCGCATTCGCATCACCCGAGAGTGACAACAAAGCCACTGTTAAAAAACTTATTGGAAATGACTGGGTGGCCGTTGGCCAGCCAAATTTCACTGAAAGAAGTGCAAGTTTTACCAAAAGTGTGTTTGCAGACCGCGGCCTTGTTATCCATAATCACACCCCCTACCTCATTTACCTTGACTACGATTCATTAGACACAAGCAACCAAAGACTGGCAGTGATGAAGTTCGATGGTGTAAATTGGGTAACCGTCGGTCCTTATATTAATAACGTAATAGATGCCCAAGTGTCACTTGTATTTGTAGGTACCATACCGCACATAGCCTATAAAGTAGCGGGCGGCCCTCAAATAAAACAACTCAGCGGGTCCACATGGGAAGATGTCGGATCCTTACCAAATGACACTTGTCAGCCGTTAACTCTTCAGAGCGTAAGTAACACACTCTATGCCACCTGTACATTAGGTGACGGCACTCTCCTCGTATCACAGTATACAGGTGCGTGGACAGAGATAGGCCGTTTTAACGGGGTGGCTACAGCGAACCAGCGACCGATTCTCGTTCAGTCGGGGTCATCACTACTTATCGTCTATACGACCGCTAGCTTTTCCCTTCATATCAAGGAGTATATCGACAACGTATGGGTAGATGCAGAGGCACAGCCTATCACTGATGAGGTACTGTCTGCTCCTCTGTCGATCGAAACGATTAATAGTAAGGTAACGTTATCTTACCTTGGGTACAACAGTAGTTACGAATCATTTCAGACTGTAAAAACGCTTGATGGCGATACATGGAAACTGGTCGGGTCGCCACTGAGGGGTGTCGTCGCGCTCGGTATCTCATCGTTACAAAATGATTTATTTATTAGCGGGAACTTCACCCCAAACGCAGACAATCCTAGCGATTTTACAATCCAGACCTATCGTTATCGATTAGCCCCTTCCTCAGCTAACATAGTTACCTTCCCGAACACTACCGACGGCGGAGCAATAGAGCTTGAAACGCCAACAGGAACAGCGTTGACATGTAATGCAGCGCAAGATGAAAATGAACTCACTGCACAGGATAATGCCTATCAATATCCATTAGGATTGGTCGATTTCTGTTTTACGACAGAGCAAAATAATAATGAAGTGTCGCTAACATTCGCGACCGATTTGACACGAAACCAAGTCACTGCCAGAAAGTATAATCCAAACACAAAGCAATATAGTACCGTACCAGACACAACCATCACTGACACAACCATTAACGGTAAGCACGCGCTAAAGCTAACGTACACTATTACCGATAACGGACCGCTCGACCTCGACCCCGCTCTTGGTGTGATACGAGACCCTGTCGGACTTGGAGTAATAAACGACAGTATTCTAGCACCGAATACAGGCGTAGGGCGTATTACTACAGTACCGTGGACGATAGGCGCACTTATTGGAGTGGCTGCTGCGATTAGCGTGAGTACAGTAGTGATAATCGTACGAAAACGACAAAATCAGTAACGTTTCTCACTCTCTAAAACTGGAGCACTATTTACCGAGAATCTCACGAACAACAGCTGCATCGTTCCACGGTAATCGCTCGCCGTTTACAATCCGAAACTGCTCGTGTCCCATACCGGTAATCAAGATAGTGTCGCCTTTTTGTGCGATAGAGAGCGCTTTTTCGATAGCCTCACGACGGTCAGCAATTTCGGTTGTTTTTGCGTTTGCCCCTGCCGATTCAATTCCCTCAAGTACCTGTTCG
>JASLCP010000015.1 GCA_030151825.1 Candidatus Saccharimonadales bacterium | reverse complement strand
GATGGCTACTCATGCGCCAATAATATTGATCGTTACTGTCGGCCGTGTTAGGGCCAGGTACGTCAGTATAACCGGTCTTGGTAGTCGGAGCATTTGGGTCGGCGGCAAGATTATATATGCTGACATTCGTTGATAATCGCACGTCGTCATTGATGCGATTTAAGGCATCTTGGAGGTTGGTGGACAAGGTGTTTCGGGTAGAAATGAAGGGGATCTGACTCGTGATAGCACCATACACTCCGATGAGCCCGATCAAGATGATTGAGGCAATGCTAATAGAAATGATAAGTTCAGGAATGGTGAAAGCTCTGGACTTCTCGTTAATGAGGTGTTTCATACTGTATGCAGTATATAACATAAAGATAAGCAGTAAAAGTATGGGCTAAATGTCAGGATTTTTGATACCTGTTGATTCGTAGCCAGGATCGCTTGGTCGGATGTTAAACTCTGGGCAGGTGTTGTCCAGCGATAATTTATTCAAATCAGTTGGCTCGACAACGCTATGGGTGGCAGTGTCATAGACATAAATAATGTGGGTATCTGAGTCTATCTGTAGATAGATGGCATTGGTGTTGTTGCGGCAGTACAGTTGTTGCTGGTTGGCATTACCGCTATTTGGTTTGATAACAAGTCCAATGTCAGTCAGTGCGGGAAGGTGAGGATAGTAGCCGTATTGGGCTTTATACTGCTCGAGCCGCTGCCCAATAATCGACACCGTCGAGAACACTCCGGATGGCGGTGTGCCCGAAAGCGGCGCACAGGTAGTGCGTCCCGATGGGCGAATTAATGCAGTTTGTAGCGTTGGATAAGATGATTTGGGATTATATCCGTAAATACAATAACTCGCGTCGGGGTTAACGGTAACGATAATTGAATTGCCTTTGTTAACGGCAAACGCCAGCGTGGTATTGGGATTGCCCGACGAATCGTAGGTGATAGGGAGTGCATCAGAGTTAAGCGCTTGGTAGCGCTTTTGTGCCTTGTCCATAGCCTGTACGTCCAATGTTAATCCCGCGGTATTTGCCTGTCGAGTGACACCGTTATATACGACTACGACAATAGCTACTAAAATTCCAATCACTGTGATGACAATCAAAAGTTCGACAATCGTAAATCCTGTTAGCCTTTTTGGTGATACCATAAGTACTTTAGAGTATACATGAAAATACCACCCAGCAACGAGTGTCCGGGTGGTATTTCGTCCGCGGATGCTGGTTGTCTAGGTGGCTGATGGCTCCTCCTTTAGGGAATCACTGTTAGGCAGATTTGAGCTGTAGTGCCCAATCCTTGTACTGTGCGGTGCTGTGATTAAGCATGAGGGCTGCGCCCTTTTCGAGCCGCTGAAGTGTTTTGAGCGCAAAATCCTTTAGTGCCGGATCATTACTGTTGTTCGCAGCGGTCCAGCGGCAGCCTGTCAGGTACATGTCGAGAATCGGCTCGGTGTCCCGCGCAAACGTATTATCGGTGGCGTTGGACTGCCGCATCAGAGCGAGCGCTAGCATCTGCGTCGGGTCGATGTCGACGATGCCGAGTCTGAACAGTGCCGGAAATCTCAGACCACCTCCTTCTTGGAGCGTTGCCTCGAGAAGTGCCCAGCGGTAATCCGATGGTCGAACCGCCTCAACCTTCTTGTGGTACTGACCAGGCTTGTTGTTGCGGGTGTAGCTCGAGTAGTCATCGCTCTTGCGGAAGTGTGCATCTGCTAGTCGGATAAACAGACCGCGGTTTTGCCATGTCAATGACTGCTCGTTGACGATGTAAAACGGGATCGTTGTATCCTGGTGATGAGGGCCGTTTGAGTGAAATCGTTCGTGAAACATGATCATTCCTTTGTTCGGAGGAGGAAAAGGGCATGACAACCGGGATGGTTGGTCATGGCGCGTATTGTACAATATTATGTACATATTAACAAGTCACATGAGATGGTACAGGGTTCATCGGGGTAATTATGATATAATTATGATATATGAATGCTCAAGAAATCCGTAATGCCTACCTCAAATTTTACCAAGATCGCAGCCATGTTGTGGTCAAACGTGCCCCCCTTGTCTTGATGGGCGACCCAACGACACTTTTTACCGGCAGTGGCATGCAGCCGATGATTCCGTATCTACTCGGCGAATTACATCCTGATGGTCAGCGGATTGCCGATAGTCAAACCTGCCTGCGCTCGCAAGATATCGACGATATTGGCGACAACCGACACACGACGTTTTTTGAGATGTTGGGGAACTGGAGCATGGGCGATTATTTCAAAGAACAGCAAATCGAATGGATGTTTGAGTTTTTGAGCGAAGTTGTCGAGCTAGATATCAGTAAACTCTATGTCACTTGTTATGCCGGCAACGAGCGACTGAATATTCCCAAAGACACCGAGGCGGCCGGTACCTGGAAACGCTTGTTCGAGGCGCGCGGTCTGAGTACCGGTGAGGCAGATATCGGCAGTGAAGAGGCGGGGTATGCGCGTGGCATGAAAGATGGCGAACGCATCTTTTATTATGACGGCAGCAAAAACTGGTGGAGTCGCAATGGCAACGAAGACAACACGCCTGTTGGTGATCCATGCGGTCCCGACAGCGAAATGTTTTATGATTTTGGCACACCGCACGACACCAGCTATGGCGAATTTTGTCATCCCAACTGCGACTGCGGCCGTTTTATGGAAATCGGCAACAATGTCTTTATGGCGTACAAAAAGGTTGGTGACGGTCAGTTCGAAGAGCTCGAGCAAAAGAACGTCGACCATGGCTCGGGTCTGGAACGTATCGCAGCGGCAAAATTGGACAATCCCGACGTGTTCAGGATTAGTCTGATGCGGCCGATTATCGAAAAGCTACAGAAACTCAGCAAGAAAAGCTACGAAAGCCACACCGAAAGTATGCGCGTGATTGCCGACCATCTGCGTGCGGCAACCTTCCTGGCGGTGGACGGTTGCGTGCCAAGTAACAAAGAGCAGGGCTATGTGATGCGTCGTTTGCTGCGCCGGGCGATTCGCTTTAGCTTTGAGCTAGGGATTGAACAGAACTTTTTGGCCGAGATTGTGCCAGTGATTGCGGATCTGTACGAAAATGACTTTCCAGAAGTCAAAGAAAATCGCGACGCGGTCATCGCAGTGCTGGTGAAGGAAGAAAAAGCCTTTCGTCAGACACTCCGCAAGGGCATCCAGCAATTTAGTAAGTTTGAAAAGATTGACGGTGCAGCGCTCTTTACGCTCTACGATACGTATGGCTTCCCAGTCGAGCTATCGACCGAAGAAGCCTTTAAACAAGGTATTGATTTGCCCGACGATTGGCGTGAGCAATTCGATGCACGGATGGAAGAACAGCGTAATCGCAGCCGCACTGCCGGTAAAGGTGAGTTCAAGGGTGGTCTGGCTGGGCAGGATTTGATCCACAAAAAATATCATACGGCGACACATTTATTGCAATCAGCTCTCCGGGAGATTTTTGGCGAGGAACTTCGTCAGCACGGCAGCAACATTACCAACGAACGTTTACGTTTTGACTTTAACCTTGATCGCAAATTAACCGACGAAGAAGTAACGCGTGCCGAAACACTGGTCAATGGGTGGATTGCCGAAGATTTGCCCGTCAGCTTTACGATGTACCCTACACAAGAAGCGCTGGATATGGGTGCGATTGGGCCATTTGGCGAACGCTACGATGCCGAAGTCAAAGTGTATCAAATGGGTGAGGGTGATCACATCGCTAGTCTCGAAATTTGCGGCGGACCGCACGTTGATCACACCGGACAGTTGGCCGAAGATGGCAAAACCTTCAAAATCACCAAGCAAGAAGCCTCAAGCGCCGGCATTCGCCGTATTAAAGCCGCTCTTGTTTAATCAAAAGAAAACCCCATCGACACCAACAAAGGTATCGATGGGGCAAGAGGTCTTATCGGCCAGACAGGCGCTCCGCCAGCTCTATCAGATGTTGAACACCCGGTGTCGCTGATATGTTGGGTCGTTTGGGTCGATTCCCATCTGACGAGAGGGTACCTCCTTTGTTGCGACGCGCGATACAGTCTTCGAGTTCGTCGATCTGATCGTTCGCGTGACAATGTTCTGACATGAGTGTCTCCTCGGTAAATGGGATAGAACTATCAGGACGGTGGTATTATACAACAGATTGTTATATAAGTCAACTATATCGAGAGCGATTCTTTGACATAGTCACTCGGGAGTTGTTCGGCAATCGCCAGTCCGCGGTCAATATAATGCGAAAACTTATTGGGATACTGATATTCTAAATCGCTAAACTCACTCATTGCCAGCTCGGTAGCCGAGTCGTAATTGTTGCCTAGATCGATATCGCCAAACCGCATTGAAATCTTGGCAGAGGTGTCATGATAGTGGCGGTCCAGTAGGCAGCGGACCTCACTAAATGAGGTCTTTTGAAGATCGCTATCACTTACCGATTGGTGTTTGATAACCTCGACCGTGCTACCGATGACATGCGGCGCTGCTGCCGACAGGCTATGTAACTGGGTATCACGAAGTGAAACGGTGACCGACCCAGCATCGAGGAGATCAGGGAGTGTGCTACCATTTTGCTCAGTAGATTCAGGGAAGAAGTGATAGCGATTACTGACGCTGCGGTCAACGACGAGACGGCTGGCCGAAGCGACCAATGTACGCAAGCTTTCGCTAATCGTCTGTGGCGGGAGAGCGAGTGTGTCGTTACTGGCTGTTTGTGAAACAATGCCGTACAGCAAGCGATGAGCTGCGGCTGCACTCAGTGGTGCGATGGTTTCGCGACCAGGCGCGCCGTAGTGGTTTGACCGGTAATAAAATTGTGGGTTTAGTGCATGATTGTCGGTATCGTCGAGTTGGTTCGAGAGGAGTGTCAACTCGCCCCAGAGTGGGGTGCCTGATTTTTGTAAGCGTACTGTTGCGCGGTCGAATTGCTGCGCCTCCCCAGATAAATGATGGCTGATCCGAACGTGCGCCTCATCGTACGGTAGTCGGACTAAATCGATAAATTCTTGTGACGGTGGCTGTAGCACATTAACACGCAGCGGAACTGGCTGATTGGTCGATACGGTCTGATGAGTTGTTTCTTTGTCAAGTAGTCCCGTGATACGTTTTTCAGACGCACGAGAGAGGTCATAGCGTTCGTCATCGTGCATGAACACTTCGCGCATCTTTAGCTCATAGATGTTGTAATCGGGTTGGGAAAACCGCTCCATATTTTTATTATAGCATAAAATACTATAAAACACAATATTTTGCCACTGTAAGCACAACTGGTATAATAGTGCTTACTTATGGTTTTTGACAAGATACGCACGGCACGCAAGCAATCAGATGAAAACGACTATATTGTCGGGCTCGACATCGGTACGGAATTTGTAAAAGCACTCATCGCCAAGATTGACGAAGATTCGCTGCAGATTATCGGCGTTGGTCGTTCGCGCCAAGATGTCAGCGACATGTATAGTGGGGCGATTGCCGATATTTCGGGGGTGGTCCGTAACTGTGAAGAGGCATTGGCCGAGGCAGAGGATCAAGCGGGCTTACAGGCGAAAAAGGTAGTCATTGGTATCGCTGGCGAACTAGTCAAAGGCGTGACCAACACGATTCGCTATCGCCGTCCGCAGCCAGATCGTCCGTTGGACGAGGCCGAAATGGAATTTATTATCGAAAAAGTCCAAGAACGAGCGCAGGTCAAGGCGCAACGAGAGATTGCGCTGGAAACTGGCAACGAAGATGTCGAGGTGAAACTCGTCAACTCGGCACTCGTCAGTATCCATATCGATGGGTACAAAGTATCGAATCCGATTGGCTTTCAGGGGCGCGATGTGGCAGTGCAGATTTATACAGCGTTTGCGCCAATGGTACACATCGGAGCACTCGAGCGCGTGGCGACTGATTTGGCGCTTGATTTGGTGGCGGTGGCGGCCGAGCCGTTTGCTGTCAGCCGATCGGTACTGGGGACTGATGCGAGCAGTAACTTTACGGCAATTTTGGCTGATGTTGGCGGTGGGACGACCGATATTGCCGTGGTGAATGACGGTGGTGTCGAAGGTACGCGGATGTTTGGGATTGGTGGCCGCAGTTTTACGCGAACGATTGCCAGCGAAATGGACTTGGGGTATGGCGATGCCGAAAAACTCAAGGTCAATCTGGATCACGAACAAATCAAAGTCAGTGTGCGCAAGCGTGCCGAAACAGCTATCGACAAGACACTCGATGTCTGGCTATCTGGTGTCGAATTGGCGCTCAGTGAGTTTGACTCAGTTGATCATCTGCCAAATCGTATATTGCTGTGTGGTGGTGGCGCGAGCCTTGATCAGCTAGTGACGGCACTTGAGAGTCGTGAATGGTACAAGGAATTACCGTTTACGAAACGACCGAGCGTCCATCACATCAAGCCTGAAGAAGTCGTTGGTATCAAGGACACGACCGGTGATATTACTGACCATACGTTCATTACCGCCATGGGGCTCCTGCGGGTTGGCTATGATACAATGGTAGGGAGTGATGATACGGGGAGTATCAAAGAAAAACTGAATAAAATCCTGAGAATATAGCATGCAAAAAGACGTAATCTACATCGATGTTGAAGACGACATTACCGCGATTATTGGCAAGGTCAAAGATGCCAAAGAAAAGGTCGTGGCGTTGGTGCCGCCAAAGCGAATCGGCGTACTGCAAAGTGCGGTCAATTTGCGACTGTTGCAGCGTGCAGCGACGCAGCGCAGCAAGCACTTGGTGTTGATTACAAATAATCAAGCACTGCTGGGGCTGGCAAGTACCGCCAAGATTCCCGTCGCGAAAAACCTGCAAAGCAAGCCGGAGATTCCTGAAATTGCAGGATTGATTGTTGATGACGGCGATGATGTTATCGATGGCGCTGAGCTACCTGTTGGTGAGCACGACGCTATCGGTAAACCTAATGGGGCGAAAGCCGACGAACTGGTGTCGGACCTTGATATCGAGGATGGTGCGCCAAAACAGCCAAAATCAAGTTTTTCGTCAGGTGCGGCAGGTGCAGCTTTGGCGAATCGTGCCAAAAAAACTGGCGTGAAAGTACCGAGCTTTAATAGTTTTCGTAAAAAAGTGTTTATTGGTGGCGGTCTTGGTGTACTGCTGGTCGGGTTCTTGATTTGGGCCATTTGGTTTGCTCCCCGGGCAACCGTCGTTATCGACGCGCAAACGGCCGACAAAGAAGTAAAAGTAGCCACCACCCTTGGTGTTGATGTGTCGACGAGTGCTGATCGAGCGACGCTACAATCACTGGTACAAAACGAGAAAAAGCAAGCCTCGGTTGATTTTATGGCAACGGGCACCAAGGACGTTGGTGACAAGGCGACGGGTACCGTCGTATTCGCAACTAATTCAATTAGTAATTTGGGAACGACAATCCCTGCTGGCACGCAGCTGACGAGCAGTGGCGGTCAGTCGTTTACAACCACCCAAAACGTGACGCTCACGATGAGTAATTATAATGGCGCATCAGCAGGTATTGCGGCGGCTGACATCGGTGAACAATATAACGGTGCTAATGGCACAATGAGTGGCGCACCATCTGGTATTAGTGCGCAGATTTCGGGCTCAACCTCGGGTGGTACCAAGCGCACAGTCAAGATCGTTTTACAGGCTGATGTCCAAAAAGCCAAAGAGCAATTAGTGCAGCAGGATAACAGTGCGATCAAGCAAACGTTGGCAGGCAAATTCTCGAAGGATGCCGTTGTTATTGACAGTAGCTTTGCGGCAAATGTGGCCGATCCGTCAATCGTGCCAGGTATTGGCGAAGAAACGGCCGATGGCAAAGCAAAATTGAGTAGTGAAACGACGTACACGCTAACGGCGGTCAACCGCGGCGAGCTGGATAGTTTCCTCAAGGCGGCGCTGGAAGAGACAATTACTGATATGGCAAAGCAACGCGTCTACGATACGGGTATTAAAACAGTAAAATTTAATGATTTTAAAGCTGGTGAGCGCGGTGCGACCGTGTTGATTGCCTCAACGGGACAAATTGGACCAAAGATTGATGATCAAAAGATTAAAGAGCAGGTTCGCGGCAAACGATTTGGCGAAATCCAATCTGAACTCAAGACGATCAGTGGGGTGAATGATGCTGACACCAAGTTCTGGCCATTTTGGGTCAACACCGTACCGAATGATACAGGCAAGATCAAGATTGAGTTTAAATTAAAGAGTGGTAATGACTAGAGCTTTGCTAGCGCTGGATGTTGGTGAAAAACGGATTGGGGTAGCAACGGCAGAAACGGCTGTTCGGATTGCCGTGCCGCTGACGACGATCGAGGTCGATGGTACTGAAATCCAGCAGATAGCCCGAATTGTCGCCGACGAAAACACCTCGACGATTGTCGTTGGCTATCCGCGTAACCAGTCGGGTGAGGCAACGGCGCAGACGGCCTACGCCGAGGGATTTGCTGCCAAGTTGGATGGTATGGTTGATACAATTGTTTTTCAGGATGAATCGCTGACCAGTGTGATGGCCGAAAATCAGCTCAAGGCCGACGGTCGGCCATATACCAAGGGTGATATTGATGCCCGCGCCGCAGCAATTATTTTGCAAGATTATCTGGAGTTGCAATAGATGGCCGAAAAACCAACAACAGACGGAATTCGTCGTACGAATCAGCCACCGGTATCGCCGCCACGCGTGTTGCCTCGGCCGGTTGCTCCTGCGGCACGTAGTATGGAGGGTGTGACGCGTCCCGTTTCACTATCGACAGCAGCGTCCGCCACGCATACACCCCCGAAACCGTCTGCTACCGAGGCAGCGGCAGATGTTGAAATGGGTGATTTGTCATCACGCCAGCCAACAAAGCGACCTACGTGGTTGAAATGGCTCCTCATTAGCATTGGAGGCCTGGTTGCATTGCTGATTGCTGCTGCGGTAGGAGCACTGGTGTGGTATCAGCAACAGCTTCGACCGGTTACCGAAGGGAGCAAAGAGCGTGTCCGTATCGAAATTATAGAAGGGTCGGGACCATCGCAGATTGCCACGCAGCTGCAATCTGCGGGAGTGATCCGCTCTCATCGAGCATTTTCAATTTATACCAAGCTATCAGGTACCGAAAATACACTGAAAGCTGGTACGTATCACCTTGGGAAAGGCGAGTCGGTACAGCAGATTGTGGATCATCTGGTGAGCGGCAAGCAAGATACGTTTACGATTATGTTCTTGCCAGGCGACACTCTGGCGAATCATCGCAAAAAGCTTGAAAGTGTTGGCTACAGCGAGCAAGAGATTGATGCTGCGTTTGACAAACAGTATCAACGACCGTTGTTGTTTGATGGTAAACCGGCGGGGTCAGATTTGGAGGGGTATATTTTTGGCGATTCGTATGATTTTACGTCGGATGCCTCCGTTGAAATGATCTTGAATCGGACGTTTGATGAATTCGAGAGTTATATCAAGAAAAATAACCTTGTTGAGGCATTAAAACAGCAAAATATGAATCTGTATCAAGGAATCACGTTGGCGTCGATTGTGCAGCGTGAGGTGACGAATAAACAGCCAAATACTCCTACAAACGACCAAGAGCAGGTGGCGCGAGTTTTTATGAACCGTATGAAGGCCGGTATGACGCTTGGCTCTGATGTGACGTATCAGTATGCGGCACGAAAGATGGGTGTCGAGCCAACACCGCTACTACAGTCACCGTATAATACGCGCATTCACACAGGACTACCTCCGGGACCGATTGCTTCGCCGGGGCTCGGGGCACTACTAGCGGTGGCGCATCCAGGGACGAATGACTACTTGTTTTTCCTCAGTGGCGATGATGATGTGACGTATTTTGGCAAGACGGACGCCGATCATCAAAAAAACATCGAGCAGCATTGTAAGGTGAAGTGTTTGATTAATTAGTTAGTTAGTGATCTTTATCTCTCCGTACACCGTTCCCGTCGTTGCAGGTGTATAGTACCCGCACATAGGTCACTCTCCACGGGTCCTGCCACTCGGTCCGCCCCTCTGTCTCCCACAGGTCGACAGGGGTATTACCCCGCCTCGTGTCACCCGTGCTGGCGTATAGCACGGTAAGGGGCGGACGCGCGTCGACGAGGCTCGAGGGCGGTGACCTACGTGTGAGTTCTACAGGAATTCACAACGACAGGAACGGTGTATAGAGAGAATAGAAACGAGACAGCAACGTATCTTGCTAATGTTAAATAATTCTGAGAAAATTGACAAAAAACACATTCTAAAAAATATATTGACTTTTTTTGCAACGGTAACTATAATCGATTACAGCACATTTGTGAGTTCAGCTACTAGTGGATATCTGTCATAGCAATATAACAGATGTGTCACAAGCGAGTGGGAAGAGGAACACGCAAATGAGCCTACCAACAAATGTCGTACGGGTACTGAAATGAACATTTTCAAACCTAATACTAATTAAGTGAACTGGTCGACGCGTACCCCGTTCCCCCGTCTATTGCGAGACTTCGGGAAGAAAGACAGAGTAAGGTAGCGCCCTTGTAGTAATACAGGCGGCAGGAGAAAGATAATTCGTAATCAACAAGATTCGGACGATGCAACACAAGCATCAAATGCAGCGTTAAAACAGCAAGCTCTTGCTCGGAAACCGCAGATCCGTAAGACAAAATACACACCAAAAATCAGCGTGTTTGCAACATACGCCGGTGCCTTTGTTCTTATTATTTCAATTATCGCTATTGGATACCGCCCGCCTCAATCAATTGAGACGGCGTCAATTAGCCAAACTCCTCAAGCCGCTACCCCGGTTGTCTCTAGTACGCCATCTGTTGATGAAGTGATGGCAACTGATGTTGCTGCTAATCTTGCAGAACAAACAAATATGTCGATTGCTAATAACGTCGCCAACTTGTCATTATCGCTTGCTGCCAAGACTGAATTGGCGCAGACATCAGAAACGGCCATTAGCAAGCCGCAAATCATCCAGCCGACTGCTGCAAGCCGTGATATCAGTAGTTATACCACCAAAGCGGGCGATACAGTGCAGTCTGTGGCTTTGGCGCACAATCTGCAGCCTGATACTGTCCGATGGGCCAACAACTTGTCATCAGACTCGCTTGATGCGGGTAAAAACCTCGTGATTCCACCAATTGATGGCGTTGTGTATACCGTCAAAGCTGGTGATACTGCTGATACGATCGCCACTAAATACGCTGCTGACAAAGAGCGTATCGTTTCGTTTAATGATCTTGAGCTCAACGGTTTTACTGCTGGTAAGCAAATTATTCTTCCTGGCGGCACGTTGCCAGAAGACCAACGTCCGGGCTATCAAGCACCGGTACGTGGTACGACACCTATTTCAAGCGCTGTCGGGACAGGCTACCGCGTTAATTCGGGTATTGGTGGTGCGTCAGCTGGCAACCGCTACGCCTGGGGTAACTGTACATGGTACGCGTATGAGCGACGTCTACAAATGGGCAAACCGGTCGGTAGTTTCTGGGGTAATGCTAATACATGGGCGATCTACGCACGTGCTGACGGCTATCTAGTTAACCGTTCACCAGCTCGTGGTGCCGTACTGGTTGATACTGCAGGGTACTTTGGTCACGTGGCTGTTGTCGAAGATGTCTTGGCAAACGGTGATGTTGTCCTGAGCGAAATGAACAACTATGCTTACGGTGGATTTGGTATCGTCAACAAGCGAACGATCTCTGCTGGACAGGCTGCTGCCTACCAATACATTCACTAAAAAATAGATTAGTAATTTTGTCAAAATCTCCTCTGTTAATACTGAGGAGATTTTGCTATACTAATGGGAGTAATTATGTTTGTTGATACGGCAAAAGTCACTATTCAGGCAGGTAAGGGCGGCAATGGAGCCGTCAGTTTTCGGCATGAAATCTATGTTGACAAGGGTGGTCCTGACGGCGGCGACGGCGGTAAGGGTGGTGATGTGGTGTTTGAGGCGACTGAAAACCTCAACACTTTGATCGATTTTCGTTTCAAGCCCGAGCTAAAGGCGCCACATGGCCAAAACGGTAGCAAAGCTAATCGCCGTGGCCGGTCGGGTGATGATTTGGTGGTGAAAGTGCCGATGGGTACACTGGTCAAACGCGATGGTATGGTCATCGCCGATTTGACCAAGGATGGTGAGCAGGTAGTGATTGCTCGTGGCGGCGACGGTGGATTTGGTAATGCGCACTTTAAGTCGTCAGTTCGTCAGACGCCGCGTATTGCTGAACTGGGCGAGGCGGGCGAGGGTTTTGAGGCCGAACTTGAGCTAAAACTCTTGGCAGATGTCGGGCTGGTAGGCTTTCCAAACGCTGGTAAATCAACCTTTTTGTCGGTGGTCAGTAATGCTCGACCAGAAATTGCCGACTATGCTTTTACAACATTGACGCCAAATTTGGGCGTGGCGTACGTCGATGACGACAACCTGTTGATTGCCGATATTCCTGGACTTATCGAGGGTGCAAGCGAGGGCAAGGGTTTGGGTGATTTGTTCTTGCGTCACGTTGAACGAACAGCAGTACTACTACATTTGATTGACGTCTATAGTGATGACGTTGCCGAGGCCTATACGACAATTCGCAACGAACTAGAGCAGTATTCGCCAGAGCTTGTAAAACGTCCAGAGGTGATTGCGCTGACAAAGTGCGAAGGTTTGGACGACGATATCATTGCGATGCAAAAAGGAGCGGTGCAAGCGGTAGCAGGGCCAGATACGACAGTATTTTCGATATCATCGACAGCGCATCAGGGAACGACAGACTTATTGCGCCAATTGGCAGTCGTGACACGTAACGAACGGGCGCGGATGGCAGAGGTCAATAGCGATGATGACGATGAGGGTATGCCGGTGATTAGCCTCGGCTCAAGTGAGAAAGCGGCGGCATGGGAGGTGACGTTTGATGAAGAGGCAAAGGTATATGTGGTGCGCGGTGACAAGATCGAGAAGTTCGCACGTCGCACTAACTTTGATGGCTTTGAGAACGTCAATCGTCTACGTGATATTATGAAAAAAATGGGTATCTCGCACGAGCTAACTCGAAAGGGTGCTGTCGGGGATAGTGTGATTCGGATTGGGGCTGACGAGTTTACGTTGCTTGAACAGTAAATCAAATAATATACTTGACATAAAATACATTTTGTGATACCATGAACAATGAAACTAAGGTTGAGATTGTCATCTCCTTTGGTTACGTACGTTGATAGTATAGATATTCTCAAGAAAAGTTACTACCTTCTGGTTGTGTTGGGCTTTGTGCGCATGTTCTGTAAGGGAACGTGAGTAGAAAGCCCGACGCACCCCCAGATGTGCGGACGACGGCCACTTCGGAAGAAAGGTCCATTTACATGGATTTCGTTGATACCGGCTGATTGATAGCCAATAGGCCAATAGCCCTGTCGTTCAAAGCGTCTTGAAAGAAAGGTTATGAATTGACCACTTGTTGGCGCTGACAGGTTCAGCGCGCTACAAATCGCCGAAAGGCTATAGGGTCGTTCTCCCTGAATCGTCCAAAGAGCAGATGTCCAGCCACCCCGCGCTGTGACAACATTCGCTGTCGAAGGAAGGGTAATTAAATGACGTGGTATTGTCATAGCATGGCCAGTCTATCCCTCGGCGGATAGGCACGTCGCCGATCTGTCCTTGTCCGTTAATGAGGGAGATTGGCCCCGGGAGCCGGATGAAACCAATGTAGCTTGTAAGCTTGCATAGCTGTGCTACGAGATCATTTTCCGACGCTTTCGCGTATCAGACATAAGCACATGCGCATGCGCTACATACGATACAAGACGTCAAACTCGTAATGATCTGTGGTTTTCCGCCCCTCTCTGGCGTGGTGCGAACCTCGCCTTAGACTTTTCTCGCCCCCTCCTAAGGTTGTAGGTTTCTTTTCACCAAGAAAACCTCCTTTGGTCGAAGGGTTGACGCTGCGGCGTCCTCTAGAGTGTTGGAGCAATACTACACCTGTAGTATCGTGACCCCTCTAGAGGACCCCGTGGCAAATTATATCTTATACAATTCCGTATGAAAGCCCCGTCCCAGACGGGGTTATTTCTTTTTCTGAGGTTTTGAGATTGTTATGGACGAATAGTGATACTGGCGTCACTCGCGCTGCCTCGCCACGCAGCGGGGGGGATGGTAATCATATAACTACGGCATGGCGTTGCGACATTATCACAGTTTTTGACGGTGCAAGCAGATGAGCTGGTATCGCATGGGGTAAAGTCGATCGCAGAACCGTAATAGCTTGCACCAAAGGCGTCGGCAGCCGATTTGGCATCAGTAGCGTTCAGGTAGGTAATGACGTCTGCTTTTGAGAGAGGGTAGACGTTTTTGTCAGTATAGTATTCACCGAGTTTGAGTTTTACTTGCTGTGCAGTTGCTTGTAATGAGCTTTTGCGAGCGTTCGTTTGGGCGCCATTGTACGACACGATAACAATCGTCACCAAAATACCAATCACAGCAATAACGACGAGTAATTCGACAATAGTAAATCCGCGCGTGAGGCGGCGAAGTGAAAGAGGGTGAGGCATAATCATAGTACCTATTAATATACGGTACCCAGGCGAGTGTTGTCAAACTTCTTATGGTTCGACAAACAGAGGATGGGCAGCGTGCGTGATACTATAGAGAGGTGATGACACAGACTTTTTTCTTTTATGACCTCGAAACAAGTGGACTGAACCCGCGTGAATCACGGATTATGCAGTTTGCCGGCCAGCGGACTGATATGGAGTTGAACCCGGTGGGTGATCCATACAATATCTTGGTGGCGTTAAATGACGATACGCTACCGAGCCCCGAGGCCTTGATGGTCACCGGGATTACGCCGCAGCAAACAGTAGCAGATGGCTATACCGAGGCGCAGTTTGCGACGATTTTGACTGACGAGATATTTACTGAGGACACTATTGCGGTTGGGTTTAATAGTATTCGATTTGATGATGAATTTGTGCGAGCGCTGTTTTGGCGGACGTTTCGCGATCCGTATGAATGGGCGTGGCGTGATGGGCGATCGCGCTGGGACTTGCTTGACGTGGTGCGGATGACGCGGGCACTGCGGCCCGAGGGGATTGTGTGGCCAGAGGTGGGCGGCAAGCCATCGAACCGATTAGAGCTTTTGACGAAAGAAAACGGCATTGATCATTTTAAGGCGCATGATGCGCTGAGTGACGTCGAGGCGTTGATTGCGGTGACGAAGTTGATCAAGGAGAAACAACCACAGCTGTATGAGTATTTGTTAAAAATGCGCGACAAACGCGAAGTGCAAAAATTGGTAAGCTTGGATGATAAAAAGCCGTTTGTCTATACCAGTGGTCGCTATGAGGCAGAGTATCACAAGACGACCGTGGCGTTTCCGCTGACTAGTGGACGAAATGGTAACGTACTGGTGTATGACCTGCGGTATGACCCGACGCCGTTTTTGGAGCTGACGGCAAAAGATTTGGCGGCGAAATTATTCGCCAGCTGGGAAGAGCGACAAGCCGAGGGATTTTTGAAACTACCGGTCAAAGAGCTGCAATATAATCGTGCGCCGGCAATAGCCCCGCTGGGCGTGCTTGAGCAGGCGAACGGCTGGCAGCGAATTGCTCTCGATGCTGCGACGATTGCTAAGCATCAGGCGCTGCTATTGCAGGCACCGCACTTTGCCGAAAATGTTCGTTCGGCATTCGAATCACGACCGGCCTTTCCAGCGGGCAAAGATCCCGAGGCGAAACTGTACGATGGCTTTTTGCCCGACATGGATCGCTTGCGGGTCGAAACGGTGCGTAATGCCAGCGAGCGTGAACTGACCGACTTTCATCCTGAGTTTACCGACGAACGATTGGCGCCGCTATTGCTCCACTATAAAGCGCGAAATTATCCCAAGACATTATCCCAAGACGAGCAGAAGGCATGGGAGATGTGGCGCACCGAGCATCTCAAGAAACAATTGCCCGGCTTTATGAAATCATTGGAACGATTAGCATCCAGCGAAACGGATACAACGAGACAGTTTGTTCTCGAAGAAATGAAGTTATGGTTAGAGTCGATTGCGCCTAGCGATATGAGTTCGCAAGATTCTGACAGTAATTAAATACGGCTGTAACGACGCTTTGGCATGCGCTCGTCGCGTTTGCTTTGGCGTTTGATAAGTCGGTGTGCCCAGCGGAGTTGTGTGGTACCAACAGAGGTGAGGTAGGTAAGTAGTAGCCATGCGACCGCTGCAAGAAGCGCCATCATACCGGTAGGTGACAAGGCGATTGATGTCCCAGGAATTGACCCTGATAGCAAAAAGACGAATAGTGAATCGACGACATTTGAAACGACAAGCACAAAAGTAACAAGCAGGGCAAGCACGGAATAGACGAAAAATGTGCGCATAGTGACCTCCTTGTACGCTTTAACTTACAAA
>JASLCP010000002.1 GCA_030151825.1 Candidatus Saccharimonadales bacterium | reverse complement strand
CTGGGCTCGAACCAGCGACCTAATCGTTAACAGCGATCCGCTCTACCACTGAGCTATGCCGGAATACAAGGGATAGTATACCTGATATATCCCCGTTCCGTCAAGCTGTTAGCGCGCGTCTTTTGGTATTTTCATTTGTTTGAAGGCTTCGATTTTTTTGACGAGGGCTGCGATTTTATCCCAACTTGAATCTTTTGATACGATACTCAGTGCGTAGGCACCCTTTGTTGAATAGACGATGGCAGCGTCGTTTTTGGCTGTATCGCTATCACCAACAAAGTGCGACACATTACCCTTACTGAGACCGGCAGGAATGCCGTCGTTACTGCGAATTTGTTGACCCAATGTCAAAATCTGCTGGCCACCAATGGCACGTCCAATGGCGTTTGAATACAGTCCAATGAGTGTTTTCTGCAGATCGTTTGCTGACGTCGTGCCTCCGGTGTCAGCAAACCGAGTATTTTTGAGGCCAATCTCGGCGCCGCGCTGCACGACCCGCCCATAGCCGAGTCGCGTATAAAATCCACGTCGGCAACCTTCGTCAAATTTCATATACATATCCTTAAAGCACGTTTCAACTGATCGGCCATTCGAGATTTTCTCGACCGGACGCAGTTCGCCGGTTGCCCGGTCGGCCAATACCGCATAACCGATATACAGGCTCTCGATACCCGCTGACGCAAATTGCGCATCGGCATTGTACGAGCCACTTCGTGGATGCGCTACATTGGCGAGCTCAGTCATTGCTAGACCGTACGTCCCTGGGTTATCATCGGCAAATTGCGTCAACAATGCGCGAAGACCGACACTGGTTGGTGTATAGGTTCGGGTATATAACAATGTTGGTCCAACCTCATGCACCACAGCGACTGCTTGATTGGTACGGCTATTGATATAATCAGTCACCGATGCAACAATTTTTGGCATATCAAGCGCCGTGCCCCCCACACCATTAACGCGCGATGTTTCGGTAAAGTCAGTCGTCGAAATCTTGCTCACCCCTGGCTTTTTGACTACTTTTGCGGCAATACCACCATTGATATAGGTCGCCATGCGGTCATCGTTAATGACATACACTAGCTTGGCCGTGTCGTTAACTTCGTCGATGCTTTTCTCGGGTACGTCACTCTTGAAATCAAGCCAACTCATGACGATTCGTCCCGGAATTTGCTCGGTATTACTACCAAGTGACATTGGCATGGGGTCTTTTAGTCGCTTGTTCAACATATCTGCAAGCTCACGCGCCTTGTCATCGTCAACCGCCGCGGCCTTTTCGGTACTGTCGATACGTAGCTGATTTTCTTTGGCATCAGGTGTCGATATAGGCGTTGCTTCGCTGATAGCTTTTTGGAACTCGGTAATATCACATTCGCCCCCGGGCACTGATTTGACCAGCTGGAACTGACTGTCGATAAGTTTTAGCGTGGCATCTTTGGCTGGAATTGTACAACTGTCGCCCACTTTACTTTCGGTATATGATTGAATTTTTGCTTTGTCGTATTGGTACGATAGCCCACTTGGCTGGATCATCCCATTGGCCCAAAAAATCGAACCCGGAATAATCCGTAGATAAAAAGGATAGTTTAGTGCCCCAACACGGTCATTATTGACGACGCTAATCCCCATATCTTTGATTTTAGACTTCATAAATGCAGCGTCGTTTTTGCCAAAATAAATGCTCATTTCGACATCACCATAAAGGTCGTTAAGCTTTGTCGCAGCCTCTTCTTTGCGCATACCACCCAGCGCTACACCATCGACAGTCGCACCTGGCAGTAGTCGAGAGTTTGGATAAATAATCTGGTATATCGTCAGTCCGACGATAAATACCAACACAGCCGTGAGTAGTGTCAGACGCCAGTGGGCTTTCATCCACAAGTTAAAGCGGAGTACAAGCGGCCCCTTTTCTGTCGGAAGCCTCTTGACCGGCATTGGCTGCGGAACAGTATTGTAATACGGCTCTGGCTGAGGCGGCAATGGATTTGCCGACGGGATAGTTGGAGCCAGCGGCGGAGGTGTCTGTGGTGGCATTTGTTGCTGCGGTTGCGTCGGCATCGGCTGCCGAACAGGTTGCGGTGCTCCCCAGCCCGGCTCTGGCTGAGGTTCTTGCGATGGCAAAGACGGTTGATTCGGATCGTTCGGATACATAGTAGTGCCTTTTATTTTACAATACCGCTTGTGCTTTTACTACTCCCGTTTATTGCGCTCGCAAGGTTTCAATTTGCCGCGTCAAATCGGCAATCGTCGCCCAGCTACTGCCATCAGTCATCACTGTCAGGGCTACAGGGCCAGTCGGACCATAAATAATCGCCGCATCATGTAACAATCCATCCAAAAAACCTACTTTATTCGCCACTGTTCCATTTGCCCCTGCCGGAACACCTTGGCGATAGATATTACGTTTCATCAGCCCAATCAGTCGATTTTTGCTCTCTGGCGACAACAATTGCCCTGATTCGAGTGCCGCATTAAATGTCGACAAATCCCCTGCCGTCGACTGCGGGCCATTACCGCCCATAAACGATGAATTATTGAGGCCAACCGCGCGTAACTCATTTGTCAGTGCCGAATACCCAATCTTTTTAAGCATCGTTTCGCCACATGGATTATCAGATTTTACAATCATATCGTCCAAACATTTCTCGAGATTTCGCCCGCCGTCAATTTGATCACTCCAGTGCCATACCCCCGATTCGACGCGTTTGAGTGCGCCATACGCAACAAATAGCTTGTAGGTGCTGGCTGTATGAAACTGCTTGGTGTCTTGGTAGGCTGCACGGCGACGCTGACCCGATAATTCCACTAGCGAAATACCAAATGTCCCCGGATGCGACTGAGCATACTGCTGCAGTAATGCCGATAATCCCACGTCGGTCGGGCTATACGAACGCGTGTATTCGACCCGTGGTGCGACCGACTTTGTGACAACGACCGCCTCGCTGCCTTTTGTCAGGTATTCTCCCAGACTTGCTAGCGTCGCTGGTGTGTCAATTGCCGCACCCGGTGCACCGTTGACGCGCGACGTTTCGACAAAGTCCTGCGTCGATACCTTACTCACTCCTGCCGCCCGTGCGACCTTTGGCGCAAGCTGCTCGCCGACAAACCCGCCCGAACGCTCGGCATTTACCACTGCCGCAATATGGCTATCAGCCGTAACAAAATCAAGCCACGTCAGTAGCTGGTCGCGGGGAATCACCACCTTGTCGTTCCCCGCCCGAACCGTCACCCCGTCTTTAATACGCGCCTCAAGCTGCGTCCGAAAATCGCGTGCTTGCTTGTCGCCAATTGCCGGATCACGTTCGTTCATCGGTACATGGACTTCTGTTTTGGTACCTAATCGTGGCGTCACTTTTGCCAACTGCCTATGAACATCGTTGAGCTTACATGTACCACCCTTACTTGACGGAACAATAACTAATTTGGTTTTTTCTATCTTCAGCGTGGCGTCTTTTGGCGTGACATCACACGATTCACCTAATTCTTTAGCCATATAGGCTTGTAGTTGTTCGTCATTATGTGTGTACGTTGGCGATACCACACCACGAGTGACGTGCGCCCATAAAATCGATGTTGGCACCAAACGTAACCACAACGGATACTCGAGTGCTTTGATCTGCGTATCAATATTCACCGCCAGGCCAATATTGTCTGGTGTTGGCGTTCGATAGGCCTCTTTTGCCGAGCCAAAATACAGCGCGAGCGGCTGTTTTTTGTATATCGTTTCAATCTGCCGTTTTACTTCACTTTTGTCACGCATCGCTACCGACTGGCCATCGATCGAGGCAAATGGTACGAGCAAATTCCCTGGATATATCAGTTGCACCAATAAAAAGACAGCTGCAAGGCCGATCGCACCGTAGCTAGCGAGGCGTCGCCAATGCTGACGACTCCAGGACAACACATGGTCTGCTTTTGGGAGCATCATTGTGATCTATTATATCACTAGCGTTTCGTCATCAGGTGTTATACCAAGGATTTCCAGCGTCTCAATCAGTGCTTTTCGTTGTGTTTCTGACATCGTATTATCTTTTAGTTTTGTGGCAACTTGCTGTTTGAGCCACGTTTCGTGGTTATCTTGCAACTTGGCTGGCGTCGCTGGCGCCACACTCAGTCCGACTACTTCGATTGAGCGCGCCGAACGGTCACGCTTGCGCAAGTATCCCGCCGCAATCAGCCCATCAACATGCACCGCCACTGTCGATACCGACCGATAGCCGAGTGCTCGCATCACTTCACGATAGCTTGGGCCATAGCCATTACCCTTGATAAACCCGTCAATAAATGCCAATAATTCGCGTTGTTTTTTAGTGGCGCGTGCGTTTTTTTCCACGTATTTCTCCCGTATACCCTATCGCAAGACCCGCAAGGCCCCACCAAATAATCGCCACAGTGTCGTCTGCCCATACCGGCAGCAGCAATCCAATTAGTGCTAGTCCAATACCACTCGCGAGGACACCAAGCGCCAACCAATCCGAACGTCGCAGCCACAGTCGCCATAGCACCATGCCGAACAATCCGACAAACAGCATCAACCCCAACCAGCCTGTTTCGTGTGCGACAAACAAATACTGATTTTCAATCGTTAGCGGCTGCCCACTCTGTAGCGATGCCGATCCCGTACTGCCGATCCCTCCGCCCAGCGGCTGGCGCGTCATCCGCAGCAACCCATCATGCAGCGAATCAACATGCCCCTCATTCGACTTTTGGGCGCTGCCACCATTCGGGTTCTCGTGTAGCAATACGTTCGACACAAAAGTGTGATTTTGCAGAGATGCCACACCCGCGATAAGCACAACAACAAACGCCAACACGCCAATCTGCCAGTATTGCTTGAGTGAACGGGCGCTTGCCACACCTGTCACCACTACCACCATTGCAATTGCCGCCACCACTGCGCTGCGCGAATAACTGGCCCATAACGCAGCGACACTACCAACTGCCAATAGACCACCACCGATCCATTGTTGTCGAGTAAGCCTATCGCGCCGCACCAATAAATACGCGCTGCTCAGCGCCAAACACATTCCCGCATAGGCACCCACGGGATTTGGCCCACGTAACGTACTATTAATCCGGATATATGCGTGGTTCAAATCCACTGTCAAATATGGCGCAATCGTCTGTTTGCTATAGCCAATCGATGCCAAAATATCATCAGGTAGTACCGTTATTTGGAGCGCTGCAAAACCAATGACGATCGCCGCACCAATCAGTGCCGCTATCAGTAGCGTTCGCCGTGCCACCACTATGTAGCGTGCCGTCACATACACCATCACAAAAAACAACGCATATCGTAGGTCAATCATCATCCCCACACCCGCCGCCAGTGCAGCTTGAGGCTGCCACGCCAGCAACGCCATATGTAGCAATGCGTAGCCTGCCGACAGTCGAATCAGCCAATCACGCCACAGGTCAGACCAGCTATGCCGCCGCGTGACGTATACCGCAACAAGTAGCAAACAAAGGCCCATCAGCAGCTCTTTCCACGACTTTATGAGCTCGCTATACTCCGGAAAAAGCGTGCCTAACCACACGGTCAGCGGCGCGTGAACCGTCACGCCGACGAGGATAGCGACTTCGATAGCGAGAATACTGCGGCCAAGAAGTCTGTCTTTCATACTGGTGCTATTGTACCATCAGTTGGCCATAGCTCTGTGCAAGAGATTACAGCGCGCCGCCCCATGCACGGTCCGCACCATACACCACTAGCCCAAACGCCAGTAAGGCAATGACCAAAAGTGCCACCACCAGCCATTGCCGTACACCGATCAATGATCCAATTCGTTTGTTCTTTACTGCCTTTTTCGTTTTTACCATACTCTCATCATACCATAAGCGTTTACAATTCTATCCCTATTACACGCCCGTTTATTATCTCGATTCGTGCTATACTAATAGTCACCAAGCTATGCCGACCAAAAACACCAAGTTCTATAGCCTCATCCTTGTCATCGCTGACACATTAGTCCTGCTGGGCGCCTTTTCTCTCGCCTATATCGCTCGTGTGCAATACGACCATCGCCCCCTCCTCAGCGACGTTTACGCCGCCGATTATTTTATGGCGTTTTTGACAATTGTACCGTTTTGGATCCTGATCTTTGCCACACTGGGACTGTATAACAGCAGTACGTATAATCGCCGGTTGGTCGAGTGGGGCAAGATTGCGATTGGTGCATTTATCGGCATCTTGCTGGTCATTGGCTGGGAGTATATCAGCGAGAGGGCGATTTTTCCGGCACGACTCGTCGCAGCGTATTCCCTTGGTATTTCGTTTTTGCTGATCGTGTTCGAGCGAGAGGTTTTACGTATTACGCGCAGTATCCTCTTCCGTTTTGGTCGCGGCATCCAGCGCGTGTTGGTTGTCGGTAACAGTCCTGCCACACGTGATATTGCCGATAATTTATCACACACGGTCAAAAGTGGTTTTCAGATTATTGCGATTGCTGGACCAGCCCGTTTGGTGCCACCGGGACTCGACGTGATTCATTTTACATCTGCTGATACTGCCCTAAAGCAACTTCGTGAGTTGCGAATTACCACCATTATCCAGACTGATCTATACGAAAATGACGAGAAAAACCAGCGGGTGTTATCGGCCGCCCAGACCAATCATATTAGTTATAGTTTTATCCCTGGCGACCCTGAATTTTATGCCGGCAAAAACACCGTCGACGTCTTTTTGGGCTATCCAATGATTTCAGTCAGCCAAACGCCGTTAATCGGCTGGGGCGCTATTGCCAAAAGTATCTTTGATCGGATTATCGCATTACTCCTTATTATTGTATTGTCGCCAGTCTTCTTGCTCCTCATTATCCTCCAAAAACTCCTCAATCCCGGTCCGGTCTTTTATATCAGTAAACGTCTCAGCCAATTCTCAAAACCCGTCGACCTGATTAAATTCCGCAGTATGAGCAGCAAGTTTGGCAAAAAAGACGCCGCCCTCGAATTTGAAGACATGGGTCGAGATGACTTGGCCGCCGAATATCGCCAGCACCACAAAGTCGTTGACGATCCGCGCATCACGCGCTTTGGCAACTTTTTGCGCAAGACATCACTAGATGAATTACCGCAATTATTCAATGTCCTTCGCGGCGACCTCAGCCTGGTGGGTCCGCGCCCCATCTTGCCACAAGAGGCTAAATTCTCACGCAGCCGCACCGCACTCCTACACAGCGTCAAATCGGGCGTGACCGGTCTCTGGCAAGTGTCAGGTCGTAGCAACTTGAGTTTCGAGGAGCGCATCGAACTCGAATTATTCTACGCACAAAACTGGTCATTCTGGCTTGATATCAAAATTTTATTCAAAACCGTCGCCGTCGTGCTGCGCAAAAAAGGAGCAAAATAATGCTAACATCGTCACCAAAAATCGCCATTGTCTGTGACTTTCTCATGACTATGGGTGGCGCCGAAAACGTCGTACTAGCACTCCACCAAGCGTTCCCTGACGCGCCGATTTATACCGCTCTGTACGACAAAAATAAGCTACCAGCCTTTCAGCAGCTTGACGTGCGTACCTCGAGATTGCAAAAACTGCCACGCACCGTCCGTCGTTTTCACAAACTCCTGCCAACCGTCGCCGAGCGCGCCATGAAAAAGCTCGACCTCAGCGAATTCGACATTATTATCACCAGTTCGTACCTGCATGCCAACCACGTTACAAAAGCACGACCCGACCAAAAAATCATTAGTTATTGCCACACACCCGCTCGTTATTATTGGAGCCACTATAGCGAATATCGCCGCGATCCAGGCTACGGCAAACTCAATCCCGTTATCCGCACACTCATGCCGCTGATGATTCCACGCCAGCGCAAACTCGATTACAAGGCCGCGCAAAATGTCGATGTCTTTATCGCTAACTCATCAGAAACCCAGAACCGTATCAAACAATACTACGACAAACCCAGTACGATCATTCACCCGCCAGTTGACACCAAGCGCTTTTCGCCCGCCCGCGAACGCAGCGACTATTACGTCACGCTCGGTCGCCAATTGCCATACAAACGGTTTGACCTCATCGTCGAAGCCTGCACGCGCATGAACAAAAAACTCAAAGTCTATGGCGATGGCCCCGTCCATGAAAACCTGGTTCAAAAAGCCGGTCCAAGCGTCGAATTTTATACCGATCGCTTTGGCGATGCGTCGGACGAGATGGTCACAAAAGCGCTTGAATCAGCCCGCGGCTTTCTCTATGCCGCCGAAGAAGATTTTGGCATTGTCCAAGCTGAGGCGCTGGCCGCTGGCGCACCCGTCATTGCCCTGGGACGCGCCGGTACGCTCGACATTGTCGATGACCGTATCAGCGGCGTCTTGTTCAAACAACAGACCGCCGAAGCCATCATCGACGCTATCTCAGAGGCCGAAATGATCCGCTTTATGCCCGCAACCTTGCAGCGAAAAGCCAAACGATTCGACGAATCACTGTTTATTACCAAGATTAAAAAAATCGTGAGCGATCAGCTCTAAGTTATTCGACCGTCACACTCTTAGCCAAATTCCTTGGCTGATCGACATCGTTGCCGCGCGCCACTGCAACATGATACGCCAATAGTTGCGATACAACATTAAAAACAAGTGGCGTCAGCAATTCAAGCTTTGTTTTGACACGAATCACTTCCTCCGCAGCAATCCGTTTTTGCGTGTCAGTCACGACAATCGCGTGCGCTCCGCGAGCGTTCATCTCGATTAAATTACTCTGCGATTTCTCGTACAGCCAGTTGTCCTGAATAAAGCAAACTTCAAAGAATCGATCGTCAATCAATGCAATCGGTCCGTGTTTGAGCTCGCCTGCCGCGTAACCTTCTGCATGAATATAACTGACTTCTTTTAGCTTCAAGGCTCCCTCCATAGCAATCGGGTAATGCGTATCCCGTCCTACATAAAGGGCATGATCATACTTGGCATATTTTTTGGCGATGCGTTTCACGTCTTTAGCTGAAGTAATCAGCACTGATTCGATTTCGCTCGGCAGCAAATCCAGCTCGTTAATATAGCTATTCAAGTCCTTCGAGCTTGCGCCCTTGGCCTGTGCCACCATCAGCCCAAACATTGTGATGGCTGCTACCTGTGACGTAAATGCCTTGGTGCTGGCGACGCTGATCTCTGCACCGACATGCACATAGACACCGCCGTCGACTTCACGAGCAATCGTGCTACCCACTGCATTTACCACGCCTAGGCATCGTACACCGCGACGTTTTAGCTCCATCAAACATGCCAA
>JASLCP010000069.1 GCA_030151825.1 Candidatus Saccharimonadales bacterium | reverse complement strand
CAAAAGGTCCGGTTGAGCTGACTGTCAAAGCTGATCACCTGCATATATCGGCGGGCGGATTTAAGTCGGTGATTAATGGAACAGTGGCCGATGACTTCCCCGAGCTACCGGTTATCGATGAGTCTTCATCGGTCCAGTACTCGATTAATAGTGATGAATTTAAGCAAGCAGTCAGTCAGACAATCTTGACTGCCAGTAGCGACAGCACTCGCCCAGTGCTGACTGGTGTCTACTGGCATTCGCACGAAGGGTATTTGTATTTGGCGGCAACCGACGGCTATCGACTAAGTGAAAAGCGCTTGGTCAAAACCGAAAGCGAAGTCGCAGCGATTATTCCAACGACCAGTCTCCAGGAAGTCCTACGTACATTGACGGATGATATCACTGAAGTTGATGTGTTGTTTGACGAAACACAAGTGCGTTTCCGTGTCGGCGATTCCGAAGTTACCAGTCGTTTGATTGACGGCAATTTTCCTCCCTACCGTCAGCTTATTCCGGCAGAATCAGAAACGATCGTGACAATTGATCGCGCTGAATTTGTGCGAATTACCAAAATTGCCGGGCTATTTGCTCGCGAATCTGGTGGTAGTGTAACGATTAGTGCCAGCAAAGACAAAGAGACACTCGCCGTCCATTCGATCGCCTCGCAGCTGGGCGAAAACACATCAGAAACAGCGGCTGAGGTGACAACAGATGGTCAAGTCACGCTTAATTCTCGCTATCTTGCGGATGCCCTGAGTGTTGTTCAGGGTGATACGGTGACATTTCGGTTTAGCGGCAAGCTCGCACCATGCGTTCTGCAAGCGGCTACCAAAGAAACTGATTATCAGCATATCGTGATGCCACTGAAAAGCTAGGATAATATCGCCGTTTATGCGTATTACTCAGCTTCGCGTGCAGCACATTCGCACGCACGCCGATATGACACAGACGCTTTCGCCTGATGTGACATTAATTACAGGGGATAACGGGAGTGGCAAAACATCGTTGATCGAAGCGATTACTGTTGCATTACGTGGTACATCGTTTCGGGGCACTGATAATGAACTGCTGCAGTACGAGTCGCCATGGTGGCGAATAGACCTGGCGAGTGACGAGGGTGAACGTACGATTAAATTTGATCCGTCACGCGCCAGTGGTAAAAAACAGTTTGTCGTCGACGAAAAAACCAGCTATCGATTAGCACCGTCACATAAATACCCTGTTGTGTTATTTGAACCAGACGATTTACGATTACTACATGGTTCGCCGTCGCGCCGTCGTGAATTTATCGACCGCTTTATTGCTCAACTCATTCCGACATATAGTGGGTTGCTGCGAAAGTATGACCGCGCACTGAAACAGCGCAATACGATACTCAAAGATCCTAGTGTTACACGCGATGATTTATTTGTGTGGGACATTGCCATTGGTGAATATGGTGCGCAAATTATCGAGCAACGGATTCGCTACATTGAACGTCTGAATGCCGAACTTGATACAACCTACAATACAATCGCCCAGTCATCGGACGCGGTATCAATGCATTATTCACATACCGTCATTGGCGATATCAAACAGCGGATCATTCACGAACTACACGCTCGCATGGAGCGCGATATGATGCTGGGGTACACTAGCATCGGACCGCACCGCGATGATATTGTATTTCGGTTCAATACCATGCCTGCCCTATCGGTCGCCTCGCGCGGCGAGGTGCGCAGCCTCGTGTTGGCACTAAAGTTTATTGAAGTTGATGTGATTAGCGAAGTAACGGGCCTGCAGCCGATTATCTTGCTTGATGACGTATTTGGAGAGCTTGACGGCGAACGACAGACACATTTAACGACAAAATTTAGCGGCAAACAAATCATCATGACCAGCGCTAGTAGTACGGCGGTGCTTGATACGGCACACGTTATTCACTTGGTGTAATTGTTGGCGAGTCGCCCGCACCCAATAGCGCGGCGGGTGCATTAATATCGTCGATCATGGCGCGCGGAGCGTCAGGGATGTCGTGTCGACTAATAAGGAGTTGTGGCGGATGAGTGCGAACAGTCCATGTACCGTTCTTTTTTTGTACGACGATCCGTAGCGTATCGCGATTATTCACGTCGCCCCCTTTGTACTGTAGGATAGCACCGTACCACGATCCGTCGTCATATAGTTTTGAACGTTCGATAGTGTATAGGCTGTCGAGTGATGGAAATGTCATGGTGATGGCGCTATTAATCTGCGGTTGCTCGATGGGTAGTTGCTTAGCCAGTTCGGCAGCAGTTGGCAGCTGCTTGGTCGTGGGGAGAGCAGTCTGGTTATGTGTAGCTGGCGTCGGTGCTGACGGTGCGGTCATAAAGCCGACACCGATAACGGCAACGATTGCGACGACGACACCCACGAGTAGCAGAGTTGTTTTGTTATTCATGACTCTCCTCCTTCGCTGTACCGACGAGCGGATTCGAAAAATCAACAAACTGAATCTTGAAATCACTCGGGTTAAACCCTAACTCGCGAAACTTTTGTATGGCGATATAGCGATAGCGCGGTGAAGGTGTCGAAATCGTTATGGTGACATTGGTGTGGTCTGAGGTGTAGGCAATTTCGTAATACGGATCGGTGTATGGTAGTACGTTGGTAATGGGATTTTGTTGCTTAAAGTAATCGCCATTAGTACGTGCTTCGATAGCACCGTAGGCTTCGTTAGCTTTGTAGTCACTGTCGTGGCGGTCGGCCCAGTTTTTGGCAGCGTCTGACTGTGGTGATAATGACAACGCAACGACATTTTGCGTTTTATTATCTGTTATAATGACTTTTTTACTGCGTGACTTAAAACCGTCTTTTGTCGCGGCGACAGTATAGGTACCGGGAACAATCCACTGCGTGCCGCTACCGACACTTTTGCCGTCAATCGTGACAGTGGCGTCACGTGGTACGGCCGATATGGTAACACCAATCTTGCCAATACGCGATATATACGTCACTGTACCCCAAATAATTGACACAGAGAATAACACTACTGCGCAAATGATAATTGTTCGTTTATGTTGTTGAATCCAATCGTAATACATATTACCTCTTCCTATACCACCGGAATGAACTGTCGGTTACACCTTCTTTGCCGGCCATTGGGGCGCGGTCCGAATACGAAGCGCTAGCGATCTGTGAGTTGAATCCGGCAACTTTTCCTACATAAATATACGTGTGATCTTCGTTAATCGCAACGTCGCCGGGCTGACGATCTTTGGCATCGGTAGCACTGATAGGTTTCCAGTTTTGACGGAGCCAGGCTTCTTGGCTGATAGTATTACCGCCTTTGGCGTTTGAATTATATTTTTTGTCAAAGCCACTGTCATACACGAGTGTCGTTACAAAGCCGCCACAGTCGTTACCATTGGCACCACCAACGTAGCGGTTTTCTTTAACAGCTTTACCAACGGCTGCGGTGTAGGCAGGGCGTTGTGTGGTAGCAGTGACGGTCTTGCCGTCGATTGATTTGCTGGTGCCTGGGGCAATAAATTCGTGCCAGGCATACTGCAGTGCCAGTTGTCCAAGGTCGCCACTTGCTCCGCTGCTACCTGATCCATCACTACAGGTTGCGCTGCCACTCGAGCCAGATTGCGACAATGTGTCGGTGGCGGGTGCATCACCCTCACCCGCTGGCGACATCGATGCGTCGGCGGTCGATCCAGCCAACGCTGGCGCATCGGCGTATTTATCGTGTACTTTCTGGGCATTGCCGCCGCGGACGGCACGAACCTCATCGGGTGAATCGGCTGATGCCTCAAAGCCCGGATTTGGCGGTCCATGAACTGCTACGGCCGCATCAACGGGATTTTTGGCAGCTTTCAGCGCGCGCAGTGTGTTCGGGTACGACTCATTCATTTCTTTCCAGACAAAACCAAGCTGGCCCGAAAGATCAGTCACACCAACCCCCAGCTGTTTCATATATTTCATAAAGTTTTGTTGTCGTCCGCTTGAGGTCCATTGAATCAGACCAAAGCCAACGCCGCCCTGCAGGACGTATTTATCATCGGCAATTCCGCCACCCTGAATAATCGCTGGGTTGAGTCCTGATTCTTGCATCATGTTGCCAACAATACCGGCCGCTTGCGCCAGCGTCAGGCCTTTTCGCATAAAGAAATTGAGGATTTTTTCGGTATTATCTTTGCCGGCGAGCTGAACATATTTACCAGCCGATTCAGGCGCACAGCGCGGATCATACCAGCCGATATTATTCAGCGAGTAAAAATTCTCATCATAAAACGTGTCTTCTTTAGATTGCGCTGATACTATATCAGTCAGCGAAGCGGCAATAATAATCATAGTGGCAAACAGTGCAAAAAAGCGGTATTTCATTAGGCACGTCTCCATGTTTCGGTTGACCTTCCCTTGGCCTTGTTAAGTACCGGCGTCGGGTCAATCGAACAGTCACCGCCGCAGTTGAGCCGATTACCGTTCCATATCTCAAAATGCAGGTGCGGTCCGGTGCTCTGTCCTTCGCTACCAATGCGAGCGATTTGCTGCCCTGCTTTAACGGTATCACCTGCTTTGACAAGTAAGTCTTGGCGGCGCATATGACCGTATACGGTGCTGAGTTTTTTGCCATCAACGTCATGGGTAATTACAATCCAGTTACCAAATCCATCAGCTGGGCCTGATGCTACTACGGTGCCGTCATGGGCCGCGTAGATTGGCTTGCCGAGTGCGCCGCCACGTTGCGCCAAATCGACGCCACGATGGTCGGGACGATCGGCTGGTTTGTAGCCACTGGTTAGTTGGGCGTCGGTTGTCGTGGGGAATGCCCAACCATCGGATGATACAGGTCCAGTTTCGCCACTGGTGGATGACGGTAAATCATCGATACCGTCCATATAATCCATCACACTTAGGTCCATTGTAAATACACGGAAGTGTTGGTTGAGTGGTTCGTTTTGCTGGCTAAGACAATTGGCGCCATCACCTTGATTTTCGTCCTGGTCTTCGCCATAGCCGACGGTACGATTAGCACATTCGTCCATGAACTTTTTGTAATTCCATGATTGTTCGTTATCGATTGGTTCGCCCGTGTCACTATCACCAGAAATGTTACCACTTGCAATCATCCAGTTTGCATTTTTGACAGGGTCCATCGCCAGTTCTTTATGACTCAGGCCATAGCGAACATTGCAGTAGATGTCGGCACCGATATGGAGTGATGCGTACATCGGGTCTGGGCACTGCTTGAATCGTTCGATTGTATTGTCAGCCTTTGCGGTTTGATTGGATTGAGTAAAGATCATTGGTGCAAGTGTGCTGATACTTAATGCCATTGTGCCGACACTTGACCGCGATTGTGCGATAGTCGGCGTAATGTACGCGGCGATTGATCCGAGGAATGAATAACGATTATAAATATCAAGTGGTTGGCTTTTGGCGATATTCCGTTCAACTTCACTATAACGAGCGATCGTCTGCTGTTGCGATGTTGTGTAGGCGACAGCCTCCTCTGCGGTCAGTGGTTTCATGCCGCGATGCTGTGCTGCGGAACTCATGACTGCTGCGGTACCCACAAAAGCGCCGCTTCCGAAGTCTTCTCCGTAGAGGTTTTTGAACATGTCTCCCGAAGCAATATCGGCCGCAACTGAAATCATATATGGTAGTGCCATACTGAAGGCAAGCGACGCGGCAATGCCAACCGCCTGGAACGTTCCAAAAGATCCGATGCCGATGAGGATGCCGGCTGCAATCGAAACGCCGCGTACATACGGGTTTTGAATGTATTTACATTTTTTACTGACGGCGGCTGGATTAGGATCGCCACCGTTGACGACACGTGCGATGGCAGCGTTGATTTTGTTGAGTGTTCCAGAAAAGCCGCCTGCGAGCGAAAAGCGTGCTTGCTTACTATCAAGTGGTGTTACGTCGCCGTATAATGCCGCCTTGACACCTGGTGAGTCAAACGCCGTTGCGTATTGCGAGGTGTTTTGTTTCATTGGCGGCTTAGTAGCGGTTCCACTGTCGTATACCTTTGTCTCGTCGACGACTTCTGTTGGTTGTTGTGGCCCGCCGATACCATTTATTTTGTTACCGACAAATTCCATTTCACCGTCAGTGGCGACGCCTGCCATGCTACGACTCGCCGGTACATTGAGTGCGGCAGTTGCCATTTGAGCTGCTTGAGCAGCCTTTGCGACTTTAGATAAGGCACCAACCATGCGGCTGGTATTATAGACCGTACAGGCGGTATCGGCTGCGGCAGTTGCCATGACACCCTTACCGATACTTGACGCAATATTACTGGGCTTGATTTTACTGGCGCTTTCGGTCACTTTTGCCGAATCATTAATCATATCGAGTTGCTGTTGACTGAGTACTTCTCCATCGGGGCCGATGTACCGGCCTGTTTCTTTGCCATCTTTATCTTTTTCGGGCGTGAGGTCTTGTGTCTTGATCTCGCTCGCCTCACCAATTGTGTTGTTGAGTGATTTCTCGCGTTCTTTGTTGGTGTCACCGGTGATACGCGATGCTTTACTAGTGCCTAGTAGTCGCAGTGTATTGCGAAATGTTTTATCTGACATGCTAGCAAACCACGGATTTTCAGCACGCTGCATACCAGTGCGCACCGTCAAATCGTTTTGCAGCTTACTTTGTAACTCGCGACCAGACGATACTTTAACATCTGGGTCGCCATTTGTGCCTGGGAATGTCATATGTAATAAGCGACCATTACCGTCAAGCTCGAATTTGATACCCTTACTGCGCAGTCGTTCTTTTTGCTTGTCACTTGGTTTTGTTAATCGACACATAATCGACCCGGTTTTGCACGATGTTTTGTTATCGGCGCTAAACTTACCGCGCATCACCAGGACATGACGATCACTATAGGCTTTTAACTGGTCATTCAAATCTTGAGTGAGGATTTGGCTGAGTTGTACGACGGCAAGGCTTGGTGTTGAAAAAATCGTCACCGCCCCACCGCCACCTAATAGTAACAGTCCAATGGTAATGAGTGACGTTTTACCACGGAGTCGCTTGGCGATCGACTGACGCCGTCCGCCCTGTGAAGCTAGCTGCTGGCGTGATTGCCGTCTTGCTGCGACAGTGCCCGTTTCTTCCTGTTGCTTGACGCTGTCGTTACCGTTGCGTGAGGCTGTTCGAGTGCCCGAAAACTCCTTTTCGTATAGCGCGGCAGCCGGATTTGGGTTATACAAATCCCGACCAGCAATCTGCTGATCCTTTTTTCCACCCGGTGTATTATGTATCGCCGGTTTACTCATATACTAAGGGATTATTTACGGTATATATAGTACCATAAAATTGATTACAAGTACAGAGTATGAGAATGTTTGTAATAGGTATTAATTAACAATCTTGAGGTTACTTAAATCAACCCCGAGAAGCTCAAGATAATTAAGTGTAGACTGTTTTTTATCTTCGATAGATTTAGCGGTTGCATCTCGAGATGATGGCACAGTGATATTGATCTTATCGCCAACAAGATCGACGTCACCGTATACGAGACTGTGAGGGAATGATGGTAGAAGGTCGATAAGTCGTTTGCCATAATTAAGGTCCTCTTCGTCATTAAGTTTCCATGCGTAGGTAGTACTGTCACTGTTGACGGATTTACCGAGTATAAAGACATCGTTACCGGATGTGATGAGCTGATGAGGTTTTATGTTATGAGAATAGAATATCTGATATGAATCATCTGTTGTTGGGTCAACTGTAAAAACTCCGTTGTTCTGAATGAAAAGTACTTTGTCAGCGATAGCCAGAGAATCAACATTAAAAGCAATTGCCCTAGTATGATACCCCTCACCCTCTTTTTTAAATGCGATTATTTTTTTATCGTCAAGACCGTATAGCTGGCCATCTTTTGTCATCTCTATAGACGATAGCGATATAAGAGGTGCTCCCTTGAGGGGGTATCGTTTTAGTAATGCTGTCTTGATGTCAATCGTGACAATCTCTGATGTTATGCCGCGTAAGTCATCGGTAGTCGGACCGTCAGCAGTATAATTACGGGGACCTCGGTAACAAATGGCGCTGTCACCCTTGAGACTACAAAGGGTTTGTTGTTTTTCAGGGTTGTATTCTTTTGGGGCGTCAATCTGCTTATAGTTGACAAACGCTTGGTCGGATTCATCTGGATTTCCAAGATAAACAGTACCGTTCGCAGATATGTATATAAAGTTGCTATTATCCCAAGACTGCCGATCAGTAACAATACTTGCGCCATTAACGGAATTTATTGTACTGATATTATCAGGAAGTTGTCTTAGCTGTACTTTACCATCTGGATGCAGGATTGCAATTGAGTTCTCGCTGCCACTTGATGGGTAGTAGATGCCGATTAATCCGTTCATATAAGGCATTACGGGCGTGGCGGTAAATAACGTATTTGATGCAAGTGTTTCAATTGCCCAGGGATAGCTATCTGATGCATTGTAGTACACTACAGTATTTGGGCTTTGACATCTATATTGCAATAGTCTGTCGTGTGTACGATCGTAGGCGCCACACGGGTTGTCGATAGTTGATTGGTATGCTACCTTCGTCGCATTTTTATCACGCTGTAGTGAAATTTCCTGTGTGACAAGAAGGCTGTACCAAGGAACATTCATGGGTGTCTGTGTCCGTATATTAGCGCCATTTTGCGCAACAATTCCTTGTGTGTTACGTGGAATAATATGTATACCGGGTGAACCTATCTCTTCCAGCTCATATCCTTTATTGATGTATAGTCTAGGATCAGAACCCTTAGTAGTATCATTAACGCTGATATCGATAATGATATTATGCATCCACCAGTTGATAAATAGCAAAGCACCTCCTGCCAAAACGCAGATAAAAAGACTCGTCCTCCAATGTGTGACTACAAACCTATAGGCGGCAACTACATACTTTATTACTGTTGTTATCAAAACGTCTATCATAGCCTTAACTCTTTCCGGGTCCTACGCCAATATGAAGCATTTCACCCTCACTACCGTCATACATGATCAGATCATCTTTTACACAGCCTTTATCTGCATACTCCTTTGCTGCGCATGGGCTATGAAGCGCCATCGTAATATCATATTCTTTATGATGTTCGAGAATCCACTTCACGGTTTCTGAGCATTTTGGTTTTGTATATATCTGATCTCCATTACATTCACCGTACCACATATCGACAGCTCGTCCGTTTGGATGTTTTAGTCCGTCGCAGCCATGGCCTTTATTGAAGTTAGCGAACGTAACAGGCCCTAACCCTTTGGAGTCGATATGTTTTGTAATTGCAATAACGGCGCGCAGTATTTCGGGTGTAACCCCTACACAGTTACTGCCATTGTTTACTTTTCCGCACATTTTTAGGTCGTCCTCTAGATTCCCTGGTCCGTTAATGCTTTTTAGCTTGCCAGATTCCACTAGTTTTCGTGTTTCTGCTACGGTCGCACCACATTCGGCAGGAGGGACTGAAGTGTCGCCACTGTCAGAGCATGATCCGCCGCTGCTAGATTCACTACTTCCTAGACTACCGCCACCTTTTCCTGTGTATTCCTTCAGGATTGCGTCTGCTGCTTCGACGCGATTTTGTCCGACCTCACCAGACCGCTCATAAATAGTATTCCAAACTCTTGCCCCTTCTGCCGCGCTTTTTACACCTTTTAACGGTTCCATAACGGCTTTTTCTGACCCGGTAATTTCATGCCACGCAAACTCGAGCTGAATTCCAAGACAATCCCATTCTTTACCGCGCTCTTTAGCAAAGCTTTCTAGATTTGGCCGCCTATCACACCATTGGAATATCCCGACACAGCCTTGGCCTGTAGATGGGTGTGCAAATCCCATCGTTCTTCCGTTATCGGCGTCTGGCATAAAAGCAGATTCAACTTGCGAATTACCCATAATACCAGCAACCGCTTCGTCAGACAGACCTTTACCTTTAAAGAAACTCCAAATCTGATCCTTGTTAGGTTTAGAAAGTTGTTTTCCTTCAAAATACCCTTTTTCGCCACAGCCGCCGCCATCACCTGTACTGACAGTTGTCGCTCCCGAACCACTTCCGCAGCAGCTTGTATCGGCCTCGGGTGTTTCTGTTGGTGCGGGTGATCCTGCGACTGATTGATATTTACTATATGCATCGTCGATGACATCTTTTGGTACATCCTTTTTTACTTTATCTATGATCTGATCCATCACTGCATCACCCGGCCAGGTAAAGAGCATAAGGTGAGCGCCAGCCTTAAGACTGTCAGTGATAATTTCAGGAAGTCCCTTACCCCACCATCGACTAAGGGGTGAAAGGTCATCGGTGATGATCGCACCGCTAAACCCTACATCACCTTTTAATTTTTCAATGACAGCAGGGCTCAGAGGTGCTGGTGTGCCGTCAATCACTGCATTCGTCAACATAACGAGTGCCGAATTTTTGTTTGCCAGTGTTTTGAATGGATCGATATCCCCTTTTGTATAGAGGTCACTAGAGCGGAGGTCGACGCGATCTTCGTCGGTATTGGCATTCGCTCGGCCAAGTCCCGGGAAGTGTTTATATGTTGGTTTGATACCACCTGCGGCAAGTCCCTCGGCAAATGCCCCCGCTTTTTCGGTGACCGTTTTTGCATCTCTTCCAAAGGCGCGACTTCCACCATTTAGATGGTTTGATCCGGCAGTATTATCATAGCGAATATCGAGTACAGGTGCCCAGTCTACCTCGATGCCGTATCCCTTTAGTTTTTCCCCGGTATTTTTCCCGAGTTCCTTTACTTGATCTGTTGGCATACCACCCATTTCACCGGCGGTTTTGTCAATTGTTCCGTAGCGTGCTATTCCTTTACTCTCTTCGTCGGTCATTGGCACAAAAGACCCACCGGCTTTTGATTTTGCATCATCAAAGAACGCCTTGTCGAATGCTGTACTGTCCCCGAGTGTTGACATGCCGCCAAATTTATATTTTTCGATATGACCAAGAATTTCAGATTTTGCCGACGATGCTGGGAATAATGGAATAAGGAGCTTAGTTATCTTTTCATCTTTTGATAAGTTGCCGCTATCGCTCGGAGTTGTTGCAGGTGTCGTTGTTCCACCGGTCGATCCACCCTTGAGGCCATTAATAATAGTCTCTCGATACGCACTGTAATCTGCCGGATGGATGCCGTCAGCGAGGAGTTTGCTTTCTGCGACCGGCTTGGTTTGTTTTGATGGATCGAGACTTGGGTCAACAGCTTTTGCCCAAGATATAATTGAGTATCCCAGTTCGCTCGCTCCAGGGTATATGACCTTGGCATTCATGTTATTCGCTATATCGGTGAGTGATGCTGGCCCCGTACCTCCCGATCCCGAAGCTCCCTTGACACCTGATCCGCTAATAGCAATATCGACCCAGTATATTTTAGCGCTTGAGCCAGATTCTTTGATTGCGTCAATAGCCTCTTTCATGACGGGTTTTTCACTTTCGAGATTGACAGAGGTGCCGTGTTTTAAGTTATTTGTACCCATGGCAATGACAACCGTTTTTGTGTCTTTCAGGAAGTCTTTATCTTTTCGGATGGAGGATATACCAGAGCTGTTTGTTCCGTTAGAGCCGGCATTCGCAAGATTACCACCTCCTGATGCACTAATCATTACATCTTTTGCCCCGGCTTTTTTGAGTTCATCAACATATACACCTGATGTTCCCACCTTTGATCCGTTTGCACCAAAGGTAATTGAGTCTCCTAGAACATAGACCTTCGACAAATCTGCCGCACCACCAGAGGGTGCTGGTGATGTCGTAGTGTCACCCCCGCCGCCACCTTCGCTACACTCTTCGTACCAAATCTGATCCTGCAATAGACGATACTGGTAGTTTTGCATAGCAGAGGCCACCGGTGATATACCTAATAGTACCGCTAATAGGATGAGTATATATCTTTGGAACAGAGGAGTTATTTTTTGCATGCTGCCATAAACCTTGATTCATAATCTGATGCTGTTGCCTGAGGATCCATCTTTAGTCCTGCATGAACGTGAGGGCCTGTGCTACTACCGACAATACCAGCACCGATATCCGCAATATGATCACCCTTTTTGACCTTTTGACCAACCTTCACAAAGTAACCTCCATCAGCAATGTGCCCGTAATAGCTCGATATTTTCTTGCCGTTTTCGTCATGTTCAATCATTACCCAGTTACCATAGCCCGATGCTGGACCGGCTTGGGTGACAGTACCGTCACGTACCGCATAAATTGGCCCCGGTGTATTCATGCCGTAGTTATAGTCAACACCTGATGCGGTGCCATTACCGATGTCATGTGGTTGCTGAGTCATAACGCCACCCTTACCAAAGTCAACCGGGCATCCCCATTCTCCGTCTGATTTCAAGCTACCGCCAGCGCCACTTGGAGTACTGGTGTTTTCTGCTGGTTCATCTTCCCAGCACTTCTGATTTTCATCAGCTATACCTATTTGTGTTTCGCACATATTGTAATAAAAAGCGAAACGATTGAGCATTTCATCAAGGCTTGAATCATGTTCTCCCTCGAGGTTATTGCCCGCACAGGTTGCTCCTGTGATCCAACCTAGATTTTTATCACTAGCAGTTGAATCATCGTCAATCATTGTCATCGTTGTTCCTAGTGGATAAACGCGGTCGTTAGTGCAGTATGCCTTATACATCAAATATTGGTTGTCATAAGTTTTTTCTTCCGAATCAGAATCAATATCGGTTGGTTCAGTGTATTCGCTATAATCTTTTGGTTCTCCAGTTTCGCCATCGATGTAGTCGTGGTCCGCCATATAATCAACTGTTTCATCCCACGGTGTCGTGTCGCCATTTTGCATTTGTTTTGCCCATTGCAGTGGCTCCGAATCAATGACATCAATCGAACGCCCCGTCCAGTCACACAGTACGCCGATATCGAGCATATCCCGATCTTCGCAGCTTCTTCCCTTATCGCCATTGCCTTTTTCTGTCATTGATTGCAACGATTGCCTATTGGTGACTGATTCGATTGGCTGGAAGTATCCGGCATTCGCTTTGTTTGGGAGGAATGAATTTGATAATACCGACGCAAGGTTGGCAACAACGCTAAAACCAGTCGTTTGCTTTGAGCGGTATTGGCTAAATGCCATAATTGCGTTGCTTGCTAGCGAATACTGGTTGTGGACATCAAGTGGGTTAGCTTGTGCGTCTTCTTTCATCGCTAGTATATAATTACTATAACTATCATTTGTATCGGCAAGATATTTTGTCACCTGACCAGTTGACCGGGCTGGCTTAAGTCCTGAACCGCGGTCTTTCTCCATCAAAAATAGCCCGATACCAGCACCAATCGCGTTACCTAGATCAACACCTTTTAGGTTCGAGTCAAGCACAAACTTCTCCATTTCCTTGTATACATCTTTTAGTCCTTGGTCAACAATGAACTGAAAGCCTTTCATGATTGTTTTTGTACACGCGTCATTGGCGACCCAGTTAAGCAGCATACATCCACCGGTGGACGCAAGTCCTGTTGGTGATGCCAAACCTAGATAAGATGCGTATTTTGCTGTGATGCATCCTTTATGAACATTTCCCTTACCCATCGAGTTCACGACACCGTTAATCATATCGTCACCTTTCGCTAGGGATATTGCCCACCATGGTGCATAGTGCAGAGTAAAATCTTTTAATTTTGACCAATCGCCATATAATGCTGCCTGAAAGCCTTGCGAATCGGTAGCGGTCAATCCAATTTTTGACTTTTCTTCGTCGGTTTTTGCTGTTGATTCAGATTGATACCATGTTAGCCGGTCGCCAAGGTATTCGGCGAGGCCGGGATCGAGGTCGCCCTCATCTATGATTTGATCTGCAGCCACCATAAAGGGCGCAAAAAACTGGATAAGATCAATATAATAGCTCATTTTTATTGTTGCGAGTGTGATTTTTTGTATCGAGTACAAAGTGCACGCAAGACTTGCCCACCCTGCAACGTTACCGACTGCCTTAGTCGCTTTACCCGAGACATTTGACTCGAATTTTGCATGAACACTTTTGACTTTCTCTTTTACTTTCTCGACTCGTGCTTTCGCTCGAGATTTTGAATCGCCTTCAGTTTCGACATTTGTCCGCTGATCCATTTCGGCATTCATTGCTTTGGCACGCTCTTCCTTTGATTCGCCGGTAATCTTTGCCCCTACTTTACCTGTCGATATTTTGTACTTTTTTAGTACACTTCTGAATTTTGACTGAGGACCAATGAAAAAGGCTGCCCGTGGGCTACGAATTTGATAATGTAGATTTCTAATATATGGATTGGTTCGTGTCGCACGATTAAAATCAGCTGAATTTCGAATTTTAGTCTCTTTACCTCCGGGTTCGGTGATATCGAGCCCGGTGATAATCGTGCGTCCAAAGACACTTTTACCCTCGATAACTTTGACACCTTTTTG
>JASLCP010000023.1 GCA_030151825.1 Candidatus Saccharimonadales bacterium | reverse complement strand
TCGGCAACGGTGAATTCGTCGTTGAGTGCGGCTTTGCTATGCGTCAATATGCCAATGGGCTTATTGATGACGATGATATTATCGTCTTGATAGATAATCGGGAGGCTCTGACCTTCGTGTGTGGCTTTTTCTGGTGGCGAGACACTAATGACTGCGTCACCGGCAATATCGAGCTTTGGTGAGGTCACCACGTCACCATTAACGGTCACATGGCCAGCCTTGATGTACTTTTGCCAGGTACTTCGTGAATATTCGGGATGTGTTTTAGCTAAATGCGCATCGAGACGCTTTTTTGGCGAGATTGATTCGAATAGATACGCATCCTTGCCTTTGAATGGCATACCGTAGGTCATAAGTGTGTCGCGTGGGTTTTGCGCGAGTTTCCCCGTAATGTCCGATTGTGCCGTTTTGATTTGTTCGATAATATACGCCTCATCGTCTTCGGCTGTATCGTCGATCAGGATAAAGAATGGTGTTTTATTAAAGCGAAATTGCACGAGCGTGTTTAACTCGTGAGGATGGGTAATTTTGAGCTGCTCGATATGGCGCGGGACATGTTCATCTGACGCGTAGTCAAATTTGCGTAAAATCGCAAGGCAGTCGCTACTGGCGATCTTTACCATATTACCCCTTTGGCCGCAGCCCTACTGCTTGTTGTACTTGATGAAGCGTGGCGTTTGCCTGAGCGCTCATCGCTGTTTCCGATGTCGATAATTTTTGCATAATGGCATTGTCGTCAACATTTGCCAGCGTTTCTTGGAAATCGTGCAAGAAGTTGGCCACTTCATCGGCGACGATCTTTTTAAAATCACCGTATCGTTCCATGCCCGCAAACTCAGCGGCTACGTCGGCGAGCGGCTGGTTGCGAAGGAGCGCCGAAATCTGCAAAAGGTTACTAATACCTGGTTGTTCGTCAGGATTATAAGCAACGTGCGCTTTGTCGTCGGTTGTTGCTGACATGACTTTCTTTCGCGCCTGTTCGGGATCATCGGTCAAAAAGATCACTCCTCTGCCCGATTCATCAGATTTGCTCATTTTTTTGTTTGGATCAATCAAATCCTTGATGCGGAGTCCTTGGCCTTTGCCAAAGAATTCGTGCTGCTCGCGAACTGGTTTTGGTACGATAAATAGCTCGCCGAACTTTTTGTTCATACGCTCGGCTATATCACGAGCAAACTCGAGGTGCTGGGTCTGATCGTCGCCGACAGGCACGTACGTCGCACCGTAAAGCAAAATGTCGGCAGCCATCAAAATCGGATAATTAAATAACCCGACCGTCGTGCGTTGGTCGCCCAGGCCGCTCGCCTTATCCTTGAACTGCGTCATACGGCTCATCTCGCCCATGCCGGTAAAGCAATCCAGGATCCATGTCAGTTCGCTATGCGCCGGTACGTAACTTTGTCGATATAGATGAATGTTGTCGTTATCCAGTGGTAATCCAGCAGCCGCATAAAATCGCGCGTTGCCGAGTGTTTGCTGATACAGGTTATCGTGATTAATCGGCGTCGTAAAGCTATGGAGATCTGGAATAAACATGTTGATCTGGTAGTCGGCAGACTGCTGCTGTGCCATTTCGATAATTGGTAGCATGCCGCCAAAATAATTACCAAGCGTCAGGCTGTTATTGGCGCGAAGACCAGTCAAAATAATAGATTTTGTCATATATACCCTATTATATCATTTAATACGGTTCTTTTTCAGGGTAAGCTGCTTAGTAATTGCTTTAATAATTGCCGTAACATACACTCCTCTTACTTCATGGCCAGCCAGTGTCGTCGACAGCGTTACATGCGGGTTTCCCTTGGCAAGTTTTCGTAGATTACGATTAACCACAAAAGGATCAAGTGTGCCTTTGATAATACGTGTCGGAACCTTAAGCTGATAAGCGTCCTGATATGATGTTTGGTTCATGATAGCCGATTCGAGTGTTGCCATATAGTATTCGACATTGTCCGTCGTGACATTAAATGACCGGTTAATCAGATTGTACTTCATTGCAAATGCTGACAGACGTACAAAATCTTCAGGACGCTGCTGTGCGGATTTATATAGCGTGCGAAGGACTCTGTCGCTTTTTGGCAAAACAGAACCGGTCGTATCGGATGTATCGTATAACGGCGGACTACACAAGATCAGCGAGTTAACCAGTAGCGGGTATGTTTTGGCGATTTCGATGGCCACAAGCGCCCCTAATGAGTGTCCGACAATAATCACCGGCGAGGCAATCCGTAGTTTCAGATATGTCGCAAGGACCGACTTTGCTTGTGTTTTGGCGTTATATATTGCCCATTTTGGTCGCGGCGAGCGCCCAAACCCCAGCAAATCAATCGTTATCACCCGAACGTCAGAGGGTAGCTTATCAATAACATTGCGCCACGCATCACCGTTATTGCCGATACCATGGATAAATAAGATAGTCGCTTTTGGTTTCTTGGGCTTACGCGAATAGCGCACGTTCAAAGTATACGGTACGCGTAGCCAACGATGCAAAAGTGTATCAAACATACCTCTATTATACCCCTATACGAAAACAAGCCCCAAAACGAGGCTTGTTTTCGGTGCGGAGGGAGCGCCCTCCTAACGCTTGCTGTACTGTTCGCGCTTACGAGCAGAACGAAGACCGTATTTCTTGCGTTCTTTTTCGCGTGGATCGCGACGCAGGAACTCAGCTTTTTTCAGTGTACCGCGAAGATCAGGGGCTTCGACAGTAATCGCTTTAGCGATTGCCAATTTGATTGCGTCAACCTGACCAGCGATACCACCACCAGATACTTTGACAGTGATGTCAAACTCTTTTTGCTTGCCAACGAGGGCGAGAGGATCAGTGACCTCTGCAAGAAGGGTTTTATTGCCGTCAAGGTAATCAGCAGCTGGCTTGTCGTTAATCGTTACTTTACCCTTGCCCGCGTACAAACGTGCACGTGCAGTGGCGCTTTTGCGACGACCTAGGCCATAAAAGTACTTGTTATCTGCCATATTACTTTACCTCGCCTTTGATTGTTATCTTTTCGGGAGTTTGAGCTGCATGAGTGTGCTCACTTCCGGCAAAGACACGCAGACGTTTCATACGTTCGTCAGCCAGCTTGTTCTTTGGGAGCATGCCTTTTACCGCATTCTCGATCAAGCGTTCTGGGAACTTTTCACGAACTTCCTGAACAGTTGCATCTTTGATACCGCCTGGGAATCCTGAGTGTCGATAGTAGATCTTGTCGGTTTCTTTGTGGCCAGTCACTGGAACATCCTTAGCATTGATAACGACAACATAGTCGCCACCGTCAATGTGCGGGGTGTAGCTTGGCTTGTATTTACCGATAAGGTATTTTGCGATTTCTGTCGAAACGCGACCGAGTGGCGCTTCGGCTGCATCAATGAGGATCCAGCGACGAGTCACTTCACTTGGTTTTTGTGAATAGGTTTTTGCGTTCGTCATTACGCTTTGACCTCCTCTTTGGCAACTGGTTTCAGTTCATCAACAAATTCAATTACTGCTAACTGGGCACCGTCGCCTACACGAAGTCGCGTGCGAACAACACGAACATGACCGCTGTTTCGCGCTGTCAACTGTGGGGCGATTTCGTCAAACAATTTGTTTGCTGCCGTCAGTGTCGACAAAGCGGCGATCACATGGCGACGATTTGCAAGGTCGCCTTTCTTCGCTTTAGTAATTACTTTTTCAATATAACGCGCTGTCTCTTTGGCCTTTGGTAGCGTTGTTTCAATCTTGCCATGTTCGACAAGACTGGTCGCTAGACCTTTCAACAGTGCGCGGCGCTGGTCGCGTTCACGACCGAACTTACGCCCTTTGTATCCATGTCGGTGCATATTACAGTTCTAACTCCGCTAACTTATCTTTAACTTCGTCGAGAGCTTTGCTGCCGAATCCTTTTAGTTCACGGAGGTCTTGTTCACTGAGTGTGACAAGATCGTGGACGGTGCGGATGTCATTATTAACAAGCGCGTTTGCGGTGCGAGCAGTCAGGTTAAGCTCTTCGATAGGGGTGTTGAGTTCGCTGACTTCCTCTTCGTCAACTTGACCAAGAGCCGGTGCAGCCTCAACAGTGGTACTGCCAGCAAGTGCAGTATATTGGTTTACCAAGATAGCCGATGCTTCTTCGAAGGCGTCGCGAGGGCTGAGTGAGCCGTCGGTTTCGACTGTCAGGAGCAGTTTATCAAGGTTAGTTTCTTGACCAACACGAGTGTTATCAACCTTGTAACGCACACGAAGAACTGGGCTGAATACCGCGTCCAAAGCAATCATGTCGCTGTGCAAGCGGCTTTCGCTGCTTTCTTCGATAGTACGATACCCGCGACCTGATTCAACCACGAGGTCGATGATGACCGTCTTTTTTGGATCATCGATAGTTGCGATAACTTGTTCAGGGTTAACGATTTCAACATCAGCTGAGGTTTTGATATCACCAGCAGTAATAACGCCAGCGCCCTTCTTCTCAAGACGAAGCTCGACAGGCTCGTCAGTTTCAACCTTCACATAGACGTTCTTGAGGTTGAGCATGATGTCAACGACATCTTCTTTGACGCCAGGAACGGTCGTGAATTCGTGAGTAGCTCCCTCGATGCGGAACGCAACGATGGCACCGCCACGGATACTTGAAAGCAGTACGCGGCGAAGGCTGTTACCGAGCGTATTACCATAGCCAGCGTGAAGTGGCTCAATAACAAACTCAGCACTATTGTCACCGTTCTCGTTAATAGCAGCGAGAGCAGGATTGTGAATAACTTTTGACATAGCTTGTAGCTCCTTCTAGCGTGAGTAGTACTCAACGATTAATTGTTCATTGATATCTGCTTCAGCTTCTTCGCGCTTTGGTAAGCCGGTAATCTCAATCGAGATCTTCTTGCTGTCACTTTTTAGCCAGCTGAGTGGTCCTTGGATTGAATTATTAACGACATCGTCAAGCTGCGTAAAGTAACCTGATTTAGCACTTTTCGGACGAATTGTGATCTGGTCACCAGCTTTGAGGCGAATCGATGGAATATCGACGCGTTTGCCGTTGAGCATAAAGTGACCGTGGCTAACGAGCTGGCGAGCAGCACGTCGGCTGGTTGCAAAGCCTGCGCGGTAGACAGCGTTATCAAGACGGCGTTCGAGGAGTTGCAAAAGCAATTCACCTGGAAGAACACCTTGGCTGCTGGCGCGGTCAGCTTCGTGCATCAAACGCGCGAATTGCTTTTCAAGCAAGCCGTAGGCACGGCGTACTTTTTGCTTTTCGCGAAGCTGTGTGGCGTACAAACTTGGTTTGTTCTGACGGCCATGAGCGTGTTCGCCTGGAATACCAGACTTTTTAGCCATGATTTTGTGCGCCTTTGGATGCAGCGCGTAGCCTTCACGGCGAGACTGTTTAACGATCGGAGTAGTATCTCGTGCCATCGCTTAAGCCCTCCGTGCTTTCTTTGGACGAACGCCACCGTGGGGGACGCCAGTCACATCTTTAATACTTTCAACGGTGATATCAAAACCACCTAGTGCGCGGATTGCTGCGTCGCGGCCAAGACCCACACCTTTGACAAACACATCGACTGAGCCAAGACCATACAGTGACTTTGCAGCCTCTGCAGCCTTTTCAGCAGCCACCTGTGATGCATAGGCGGTTCCTTTTTTGCTTCCGCGGAATCCACACGCACCGGCGCTTGATGCGCTCAGCACATTACCTTTTTTGTCTGTAAACGAGACAATCGTGTTGTTGAATGTCGCCTGAATATGCAGCTGACCAGAAGGAACTGATCGGCGCTGCTTCTTTCGAGTTGACGTTTTAGCTTCTGCCATTTCTCATATTCCTTTCTACGTCTTTGACGCTGCTTTCGGTTGTGCTCCACCAACTGATACGGCGCGGCCCTTGCGAGTTCGTGCATTCGTACGAGTGCGCTGCCCTTTGGTTGGAAGTCCTGATTTGTGCCTTAGTCCACGATACGCGTTAATGTCCTTAAGACGCTTAATATTGTTAGTTACCAAGCGCTGAAGATCACCTTCGGTCGTGTAATCACGATCGATGATTTCGCGAATCTTCTGTTCTTCAGCCTCGGTGAGATCTTTCACCCGAGTGGTCGGCTCTACTTTTGCCGCCGCAAGGATGTCT
>JASLCP010000011.1 GCA_030151825.1 Candidatus Saccharimonadales bacterium | reverse complement strand
AGTTTGAGGTTACCGATAATCTTTTTTGCCATAGTATTTTCCTTTTGTACTAAATATTAATTGAAGCGTATATTTAGTGCGTAACTTTTCTATTATACGCTGTTTTGCCGATAATTTCAAGAGGCTACGACCACCGGTACGGCGGGTTGATGCTGTCTGGCGTAACGGGCTTGGTCTGATAACACATCACTCCGGGTTCAGTGATGTGACGATGATCGACGCCGACGGCACGGCCGCAGGCTCGTTTGGCTAGTTCGTGTAACGTATCTTCGAAGGTGCGGCGTTCGCCGTCATGTCTCATAGTAGGTAATTCGCCCGTTTCGGCGTGGACGATGTACGAGTCGGGTGTTTCGCTATTAGGAATGATTGCTTTGACAATGGATTCTTGGTTCATGATACAAAAACGGTTCCTTAAAAAATACCTCCCAAGTGGAGGTATTTCATTGATTCGATATTAGACTTTTTTGACTTGCAATGCGTCGAGTTCGACAGGGGTGTCGCGGCCAAACATGCTGACCATGACTTTGATCTTGCCCTTCTGAGTATCAATTTCACTGATGGCACCGTCAAAGCCTTTGAATGGACCGTCGGTGATGCTGACGACTTCACCCTCGCTATAGTCGATGTGGTGCTTGGGATCTTCGACACCCATACGTTTCTTGATTTTGTTGATTTCGCTGTCAGAGACCGGAGTTGGCTCGGTGCCGCTGCCGACAAAGCCGGTGACGCCTGGTGTGTTACGGACAATGTACCATGTTTCGTCGGTCAGTTTCATTTCGACCAAGACGTATCCTTGGAAGATTTTCGCTTCGATGACCTTGCGTTTACCGTTTTTGATTTGAATTTGTTTTTCTTTTGGGACCATTACGTCAAAAATTTTGTCGGCCATATCAACGGCGTTGATACGTTGGCGAACGCTGTCGGCGACTTTTTCTTCGTAGCCACTGTAGGTGTGAACGGCGTACCATTGCCGGGTGCTGTCATAACGATTTTTTGCCATGTCGTGTGTTATTTCCTTTTACTTCTTTATTTACCTAATATTACATCAAACAGATATTTGAAGGCGATGTCGAGCAAGATGACCAATACGACGAAAAATGCTGAATACGCAATCACTGCGAATGTCATACCCCAGGTTGCGCGACGGTTTGGCCAGCGAACTTGTCGCAATTCGTACCATGCGCCCGCAAAATAATTTTTGATGGCCACGAACGGACGACCAGCGCCCTTGATGCGGATGGGACGCTTTTTCTTGGTTGGTGCTGCGACTGCCGGAGCCGTGGCGACGGATGCTTGTTTCTTTTTTGCTGGTTTTGCCGGAGCGCTCGCTGACGAATCACTTGCTTTGATGCGCGTCACGGTTGCGCTGCTTTTTGAATTGGCTTTCTTTTTCTCGGCCACGCGTGTAGTACTCCCAAAATTAAAAGTCTGCCTTTAGCAGACTGTCAAGTGTTAGTATAGCTGACCAGATAGAAAACGTCAAGGTGTGCTATCATGAAAGGGATGATTTTATTTGTTCTTTTGGGGGTTGCGCTCCTGATGACGTTCACGATATGGATGAAACTTCGCGCAGTACTGTCGCTAGCGAGTGTTTCGTTGCCGCAATTAGACGAGAGTCATTTTGATGAGTTGCCAACGGTGAGTGTATGTATCCCAGCGCGCGATGAAATGCATGCGATGACCTCGTGTCTCGAAAGTGTGTTGCTGTCCACCTATCCCAAGCTCGAAATTATTGTGTTGGATGATGGGTCGCGAGACAATACTGGCCATTTGATTCAGTCGTTTGCTCATTCAGGGGTGCGATTTGTCGAAGGCTCGCCGCTACCTGATGGCTGGCTAGGTAAAAATCATGCTCTCAAGGGGCTGCTGAAGGAATCAAGCGGTAGTTTGATTTTGTTTGCCGATGTTGATACGCATTTTTCGCCAGAGAGTATTTCGCACATGGTGGCATATATGTTGGCCGAGCATCTCGAGATGATATCGGTTTTGCCTTACCGTGAAGTGTCAATGCGTGCCAGTGCGATTTTTGCGACGTTTCGTCATTTTTGGAGTATCCTCGGCCACACAGTGCAGGCTCCGGCTTCGGCCAGCAATGCTTGGATGGTGCAGCGCGAGGCTATCGAGCAAGAGGTCCATTCGTTCGAGGATATCAAGCGTGATGTTCGGCCTGACAAACGTATTGCCTCGCTGCTATCAACTAAAGGTGCTTACCGGTTTTTGGTGTCAGATCATGCGCTCGGTGTGTCATACGAAAAGAAACTTTCGTCGCAGCATGAAACCAGCATCCGTATTTATTATCCCGACTTTGGCTTAGGTGGAACTATCTCTCGCTCGATTGGTATTATCCTGTTACTGGTGCCGTATGTACTAGTCGTATTTGGCTTGGTGACACATCATTTTGCATTTGCGACGTTGGCGTTTTTGGTGACGATTGTCATCTCGCTGCTAAATGCATGGTATTTGGGTGTACTGCGATCGCATAATTATGGCATCGCGACAATATGTTTGCCGTTTTTGATGGTGCGTGAATTGTATTTACTTATCGCCAGTGTTGTCCTGCACAAACGTCACAAAGTCACCTGGAAGGGCCGCCCGGTCTCAATCGACTAGTTTAGACGCTTGGCGTATGTGATTTGAGGCTGGACCGGTGGATCTTGTATGAAGGGTCCTCAGCTGCGACGAGCACCCAAAATCGTTCAGAGTGATTCATTTGTTTGGTGTGGCATAATTCGTGAATAAGGACGTAGTCGATCAATTCGTGTGGCAATTTCATCAGTGCAATGTTGAGACTAATAGTACCGTTACTACTGCAACTGCCCCATCGTCCGCTGGCATGGGAAAATCGCACACGTTCATACTGACAATCCATCTGGGCTGCCAAGTACGCCAGGCGCTTTGGCAGGTAGCTTTTTGCCTCGATGCGTAGCGCACTAATGATGACTTCGCGAACTTTTGCCGTAACGTCGGCGCTGTCAAGCGGCACGCTGTCGGGGAGTGATACGATAATTTGTTGCTTTTGGCGTGATACTTTGACCTCGTCGCGAGTTGACGGCATAACGACCAGCGTGTGGCTTTTGCCAATTTGCATACCCGGGGTTAGTTCGTAATGAGGCCGTTCGGCGGCGATCATGGTCCGGAGCTCTTCGCGGGATGATTTGATGAGTCGACGAAGCATAAAGAGCGGTGCATAGACTGGCAGTGATGCGCGCAGTGTGCCATTTGGCGCCACCGATATTTTGACATGCGATGACCGCGAACTCCGTCGTATAGTGACCGTGCCAAATTCTTCATCAGTGATTGTTGGCATGGGTGTTCTCGTTAGTTAATCATGATACGACCGCGCGGTGTTTGGGACGCTTGTGGATGCTGGGGTCGCTGTTCTGGGGTTAATTTTGTATTTTTGATACGCGGTTCGGCGAGTTTTTTGAGAACGTTTTTGGCCTGGGATGCGTAGGTGTGTTTGCCGCTAATCACCATATACTGGTCGGGTGCTTTGATATTTTCAAAGTTGGCAGCGAGCGTATCAAATTCGTGACTGGAAAGCGCATTGCTGCCGCGAGTTGCACGATGTTTGGCTGCAGCCGGTTCGGTCTGCACCCATACGTAGAGTGTTTGGTAGCCCTGTTTGCGCGCAAATAGTGAAAGATCACGTCGCTCTATGGCGGTGGCGCCAATACCTTCAATCAATATTGACTGTTTTGTTTGCATGAGCTTGTCGATGATAAAATCCCATAGTTCGTTCAGGACACGCTCGTCGTTCGAGAATGATAAGAGGTCGTCCGTGCGAAGATAGGGTGTATTAAATGTGCGTGAAAATTGTTCTGCAAAGAATGTTTTGCCTGATCCAGGAATTCCGACGACCACGATCAGGTGTGGTTTGGCGAGATTAAGCGACTTCATATATACATAATTATACCAAAAAGCCTCTTTTTGTCATATTTGCTCTCGCATTAAGCGTTAACAATTTGTATACTACAAGTACATATGAATGCGCAGCTTGATTTTACGCGCCAGAACGTAAAGATATATATTGGGGTATATATCGCTCTTGGCATTGCCACGATGTTTATGAGTTTGAATGGGCTCGTCAGTGCGATTCATACGATGATGGGCGCGGTAGTGATTTCGTTTTGCTACATCGTGATACTGCCAATATTTACCTACTATAGCCTGACTTACGAAGCCTTGCGCCATGCGGTGATGGTGCTGTTTAATTTGATTTCATTCTTGGCGCTGTCCTACTATGTCGGGACCTATAATCCGTTTGTCGTGCTCTGGACGATCGTATTGGTGACCAGCTATCTGTACAGCGGTATGGCGATGTTTATTGGGTCAAGTTTGCTGCTGGTGTCGGGAACGACGTTGGTGTTATTGGTATATCGCCAGGCGCTTGGTGAGCAGTTCTTGCTGTTTAGTACGTTGTCATTTGTGGTAGTACTGCTGACTATCTGTCTTGCTGGTGCAATTATCCAGCTCATCGTTCGCATGAATAACAAGACGCGTCGCTTGGCGCTGTCCAAAAAGTCCGAAGAGATGCAGTTGAATCGGCTGAACACCTTGCTGAACAGTATTAGTGATACAGTACTCACCTTAAATCGCTATGGTCGGGTCACGTCAGAAAACTCGGCGGCGTTGTCGTTTTTTGACACTAACCAATCGTTGGTCGGCAAGAATATCGATGATATTTTTCACCTAATGGACGCCAACGAGCAACCGGTCAGTGTGCGCAAATTAGCAAAAAACATTCATGGCTCGACCGTTCGCGATGACGTATCGGTTACCTCTGCGGATAACGGAACGCTGCGGCTGAGTGTACAGCTGTCACCAGTACATGGCGGGTTTGGTGGTGGTGAAAATGGCTGCGTGTTGATTATCCGTGACATCACTCGGCAAAAGACGCTCGAGGATGAAAAGGATGAATTTATTAGTGTGACGAGTCATGAGCTACGAACACCGATCACAATTGCCGAAGGGAGTCTTAGCAACCTAGTCTATATGTTCGAAAAGGGCGCCAAAGTAGAACAAGTCAAGGCGTCGGCAGTTGAGGCGCATGAACAAATTCTCTATCTTGCGCGCATGATTAATGACCTCTCTACCCTTTCTCGCGCCGAACGTGGCGTCGGTGATGCGCTGGAAGAAATCGATTTGAACGTGCTACTACAAGACCTATTTAATCGCTATCGAGCAGAGGCTGACGCCAAGTCGCTGAAGTTGAATATCGATATCGAGAAACTGCCATCGATTTGGACCAGTCGCTTGTATCTGGAAGAGATCTTGCAAAACTTTATCACTAACGCGATTAAATATACCAATGAGGGCACGGTAACCTTGCATGGTAAAAACGATGGTGATCGTGTGCGTTTTTCGGTGACCGACTCGGGTATTGGTATTAGCAAGGCTGATCAAGAAAAGATATTTGAGAAGTTCTTCCGTAGCGAAGACTATCGAACGCGTGAGACTGGCGGTACAGGGCTGGGTCTCTATGTGGTGCGCAAACTTGCCGACAAATTGGGGACGAAAATCGAAGTCGAGAGCCGGCTAAATCATGGCTCGACCTTTGCCTTTGTACTGGCCAAAGGGGCGCCGCCGCAAGTTGTCGAAAGCGAAACTGACGACGACGAGACCGTTGCCTCGAACTAAGTCTATCTGGTACAATAGTCCAGGTAACGCCACAAACTATAGGGGTATAGTACAGCGGTTAGTATATCGGTCTCCAAAACCGACGACCTAGGTTCGATTCCTAGTA
>JASLCP010000006.1 GCA_030151825.1 Candidatus Saccharimonadales bacterium | reverse complement strand
AAACCCTTTTGTTCCTTTAAGTTTTTTATTTGCTGAAGACTCATAACTATGAATGCCCCCTAATCTAATTATGTTTATGTTTGTACTATACTGGATTCCCTCGGCGCGTGCAACACTTTTTGTGGTGACTACAGGGGTCTACCTCTATAGCTCGAGCGGCTCCTGCTCGATGGTTACCTGAAACTTATCACGTACGGCTGTAATGATTTCTTCACGGGCGGCTGCGAGGTCGGCGTAGCCAGTGGCCGACTCGTTAACGAGCACTAGCGCATTACCCTCATGGACACGCATACCATGCAGCAATTCACCCTTCAGGTCAACATTTTCAATCAGCCAACCGGTGGCAATTTTTGATCTGTCACCATCCATTTCATAGACCGGTGCATCCGGATTGGCGTCAAGTATCGGTTTTGCCTGCCAGTTTTCGAGAATGACGTTCTTAAAGAACGAGCCACTGTTTGGTAATTTTGCAGGATCGGGTAGTTTGTCAGTACGAATATCGATAATCGCCGCGCGAATTGTTGCTGGGGTGTATTCAGTAATGTCGTTTTTATCCAGGTATGTCTGCAATGACGCGTAAAACGGTGGCATTGGGTTTCGTTTGTATAGCTTTAATGTAATTGCTGTAATCGCATACCGACCCTGTGAGGCGCCGCGAAAAATGCTGTGACGATATGAAAAGCCGCAATCTTCCCAGCGTAACCCCACTAATGTGTCGGTCTGGGTGTCGTAGGCGTCAACAGATACCAAGGTGTCAGCGATTTCTTGTCCATAGGCACCAATATTTTGTACTGGAGCAGCGCCGGCTGTCCCGGGAATGTTTGATAATGCCTCGATGCCACTTAGGTTCATTTCGACTGTTCGTGCAACGACACTATCCCAAATTTCACCGGCGCCAATCTTGATAGTGGATGACTCGTCGTCATCTGCAATAACGTCAAAGCCGGGGATGGTGTTTTTGATGACGAGGCCATCAAAGCCCTCGTCATGAACAATCAAGTTGCTGCCACCGCCAATGATAAAGACAGGTTGTTGCAACCGTGCCGCGTTACGGTAGAGGTCGACTAGCGCTTGAATGGTCGGTGCCTCGGCAAAAAACCGTGCCGGCCCGCCCAATCGCATAGTTGTAAGAGTTGAAAAGAGTACGCCAGTTTGTATATCCATATAGACTATCTTACCATGAGCGGGTTATAGATAGGGCAAAGAAAAAACCACCCTGCAAAGTGAGGATGGTATTTTCTTGGAGGGCCAGGAGGGACTTGAACCCTCGACACCCTGCTTAAGAGGCAGGTGCTCTAACCAGCTGAGCTACTGGCCCACGTTAAATTAACTTGTATATAGTAGCAGGTACAGAGGTAATTGTAAAGTGGTTTTTACAGTTCGTCTTGCTTGCTGCTGATAAATTTACCCCATTGCTGGACCAATCGAATGACGGTTTTTAGAGGTAGCTCGATGACCATGTCCAAGATGAGGGTGACGATATTGACCTTGGCATAATTTTCGCTAATCCAGCGCCCGACTACCACGAATGGCAAGTATAAGAAGTCGCGAATCAGCAGAATACCATTTTGTTCGGTGTCGACCGCTTCGATTTCGCGGATTAGACGACTCAGGCGGAACCCAAGGAAACTGGCGGTCGAAAGGAAGATAAAGAAAATGGCAAGGTGAACAAACGAAAAGCCAATCGACCACAGTCCCCAGCCGACACCACCAAATACCAAAATAAACAAACTGGCGTACAAGACATTAAAGATAGTCGAATATGATGTGCTGTTTGATGGCGGAATCAGTGATACATTTGGCCGTTCTGCATACAAAATCGCATCCATGCGATCGACTAGCGCAGTCGTATTGGCGCGGCCCGGCAGTACTAATGTCAGGCGCAGTAGTATCATGTAGAGCGGTGGAAACAGCAGGTTGATAATCAGTACTGTCCACAAGATCGAGCCGTGGAACAAATAATCATACGGCACCTCGATACTGATACCAATCAAAAACTTGGTAATAATCAAGAAAATAACACTTTTGGCAATACCGCGATTGATTTTGGTATTCATTTGCTGGTATTCGGTCGAGATTTGCGTTTCGTAGGCGGCAAGAAATTTGTCGCGGTGAGGCAAGAGCGCCGCCAGGTCAGGTGTGTCGGTCACCATGCGCCACAAGACGCGTAGTGGTGCGCCGCGGCGGTTGATAATACGACCGACTTTTTCTGATACTTCTGGCGCGAGCTGAGCAGTTAGGTGTTTGTTGAGGGTGGTAAACTGTTCGACATGTTCGGGTGATGCTTGATAGCGGTCAAGTAAGGCTTGGCGAATTGTTGCATCGTCGGATTTCAGTAACATGCGATGGACAGCGATAAAGACCGATGTGTCGTAACTTTCGGGGATGGTGCCTCCAAACAAGGTTTTTGCATCAATTGATTCGATAAAATAGCGGTAGGCAAACTGCGCAAATGCTGCGCGACTGGTGTGATCGGTCAGTAATCCCTCAACGCGTACGGCCAGCGGTGCAATTCCCCATTCTTCGGCGTCACCAACGTGTCCAGTAGTGAGGAGTTGTTGATAAAACGCAAAGTAGCGGGCTGATTCGCTGCTGATTTGCGCCACGATGGTCACTGGCAGGGAATCATTTGCGAGATAACCGGCGAGCGTCAGTTCGACGGCCAATTCTTCGCCACACTTGCCAATACGCTCGCTGTCGCGCGTCAAAAACAATCGGCGGTAAAAGCGGCGAATCGCGCGCTGTAATAGCAAATGCTCTTCGGTATATTCAGCAGCGTTTCGTAACTGTTCGTATGCGGCGGTCAACGTGCGTCCGGCCCCAACAATATGGACCTTTTCAGCGGCCTTGTAATGTTCGGTGCGCTGCTTTGAATGCGCCTCAGCCTGCTGGAGCATATCAATAAATTGTTGGGCGATTGGTGTAATGGTACTCATAAGAGAAAACTATCTGTGTATGAATATACCATAGTTTGCCTGTCCGCGGCAGGTCTGAAGGGGTGTTATTTTGACAAAATACTGATATAGTAGGAAAGCGCATAACCTATGCACCCGTAGCTCAGTGGATAGAGCACTGGTCTTCGGAACCAGGTGTCGTACGTTCGAATCGTACCGGGTGTACCAAGATTTTATTGAATATTTATGCCAACACCAACACAACAAAGACGAAAGATTGAGAAATTAACCGTATGGTTTGGTTACGGTCTATTTGTCGTTGTCGTGCTAGGGGTGATAACCGGAACGGTTGTTCCGTGGTTTCATTTGTTGTTCGAGCCACAGGTGTTGCGCCTGAATGTCACGCTCACGCTAGTAGCATTTGTGACAACCGCTATCTTGCCTGCGTTGTTGTCGTATATTCTTGGTGATCGTGCGACGCGCCGCAAGGATGCTTTGACCCATCATGTGAACGGTGTGGCCTTTGGTGTGGCGACGTACTGGCTATCGTTATTATGTGGGCTAAGCACGGGCGTGACCGATAGCTTGCGCCAAGCATTACCCTATCCGTTCGTGCTTGTCGCCTCGGCATGGCCAATTCTGGCGATTGTGGGTGTTATGGCGATTGTCGCAGCAACCTATTCGTCATCAAAATCTCGTGAGCGCTCGGTACTGTATCATACGCCGTATCAAGTTGTGCTCCTTGGTGGAGCATTGGCAACCTTTGTGACGTTATTTATGGGTATCGATGCGGCGCAGGTTGATGCATGGCTGGCAGCGGTAGTGTACGGCTGTTTTGTTGGTCTGGCGGTGTCGATATCATATTGGCGATTGTCAGCGTTTCAACGCACGGTGATGCCGCGACTGACCCAGTCGGCAATTGCGGTCAGTATCGGCATCGCGGTAACAACGTTTGTTGCTCAGATTATTCCGTTTTCCGATACTACAGCAATGATACCGACAGCTGCCGGTATCATTGCATGGGTTGCATTTCTGGTATTGGCTACGCGGCGCTAGCTGTCTTTGTCGGTGCTGCTTTCCACTTTGAATCGTCAAGCGCTAACCAGATAAACCAGACTGGCGAGAGGAAGATTGCCAGCAGTACGAACCAACCGTCTTTTTGAAGCTTGAGACCAATATGGTACATCGCAATATAGATAAAAATTCCCGCGACAATGTTGACGATAGGGATGAGTGCGAGTACAGCCCAAAATCCTTGCTGTCCACCAAGCTCTAATAGTTTCCAAGTGCTATAAATAGGTACCCACGCGCGCCACTGTTCGACGCCGGCCTTTTTAAAGATGCGACCAAGGAAAAAGGCGTACACTGCGTAGCTGATGACGATCATCGCCAGTGCAAAGAGCATGAATACTCCAAAAATAACGGTTGTCGCTGCAGCATCCGTTGCTGTTGGTTGCATATCGTGGTGCATGTGTGAGTGTGCAAACAATGTCAGTGTATCCATAATAACCTCCTTGAATGGTACTGTCCCTTTATTGTAGCACGCGCATCCCTTTGGTACACTGGAATGATGAGAATATTAAACGGCCGTGAACTTGCCGATTACATCAAAGAACGACAAGCCAAACAAGTGCGAGCACTTCGTCAGGCGCATCACATATTTCCGAAATTGGCGATTGTCCAGACGATTGACGATCCGGTGATTGATTCGTATGTGGCGCTCAAGCAGCGGTACGGCGCCGATATTTTGATTGATGTTGAGGTGTACAAAGTCGACCAGTCTCAGGTACAGGGGGTGATTACACGGCTAAACGCTGACGAATCAGTGCACGGTATTATTGTGCAGTTGCCGCTCGCAACTCCCGACGAAACCGATACAATTGTGAACGCGGTGATGCCGGACAAAGATGTTGATGGACTTGGCGCGCAAGCGACGCTTGACCCGGCAACGCCACTGGCGATCGACTGGCTGATGGCTGGCTACAATATCACACTAGTTGGCAAGCGCATCGCGATTGTGGGTAATGGTCGGCTTGTCGGCGGTCCATTGGCACGCATGTGGCAGCAGCAAGGGTTTGACGTCACGGTATTTGATGATGCGAGTACTACGATGCACCAGCAGCTGCCCGAATTTGACGTTATTGTTACGGCAACCGGTGTTCCGGGGTTGATTTCGTCTAGTGACATTAAAGCCAGTGCTGTAGTAGTTGATGCTGGCACCGCGGCCGAGCACGGTAAAATTGTTGGCGACCTAGCGGCGGATGTGCGTAAGCGCGATGATCTCAAGATTACGCCAGAAAAAGGCGGCGTTGGTCCGTTGACCGTGGCCGCCTTGTTCGATAATGTGATTCGCGCTGCCTTGGCGCGCACGACTCGCGAGTAGTTAATCGATATGAAGTGCTTCTTTGACGCGGGTCGCCACTTGGCTTGGTGTCAATTCTGCCTTGACGATATAACTGTGAATATCCAGATCCTTTAATTCTTTTGGTGATTCTTCTGCGCCAAGATTGGTTAGGATAATTACCGGAACATGCTTGCCCCATTCTTCGCTACGAATATGGCGAAGTGCTGTCTCGCCGTTCATCTCGGGCATCTGCAAATCCAGCAAAATAATATCCGGCTGAAACGATTGTACCAATTCAATACCAATTTTACCGTTGTCGGCCACCTGCACATCAAATCCATCCGCCTCGAATTTCATGCGATACATCTGGCTAATTACTGAGTCATCTTCAATTATTGCGATTTTTGTCATACTATAAGTGTAACACGATAATGAAGTCAGGGATTCACAGTAGAAGAGTATTGACTTATAAGTAATTATAGTGTATAATGTCGCACAATAGGCTAAACGGGCTTCGGTTCGAAAAGGATTCGTCAATTAATGAGCACGGCCGAGACATATAATACCTCTGACCTCTATACTCCACTGGAGCGTGAGGATCACTATGCAATTCAATATTTTACAGAGGCGGATAATCCTCAATTGGCTTTACTTGCGCAGCAAATTCAAGCTGAAAGCTATGTCGCCGCGGACTTCCTTGAAGCCGATATCCTGATTGATGGTGCACTACCAAAAGATCTCGATCAGGCAAGAGGGGATAATGTACTTTATACGATTGCTGAAAATAAGCATCCTAACGTCGATATTTTGACGGGCGAGACGGTACAAGACCGCTCTACGTGGAGGATATGTGATATTCCAAACGACGGGAGCTATAAAGACCTGCATGTATATAAGGCCATTCAAGATTACTTGTGGGAGGAGGGTGCTCAGTATCTTGAGTTCGTCTCGAAAGTCCCAGGGTATCGTATCCGAGAGATTGCGGCTCTTGGTCGTTCGAAAGATGCGCGACCGGGAGGTATTTTCGAGATTATTCGAGATGGTATTCAGGATGCCATGGGTAAGAATGATGTATGGCTTTACAGTATTGTCGGATCAACCTATGACGTGTTGCGCAACTACTTTGGTCCGAAGGCCGTGCAGCAGATAGGCGACCCTGTTCCATTTAATGATAAACGGGTTAAAGACCACGTTAGGCTCATACCAGTTGCGACAGACGTTAATACATTTATGACATCAATACGCGACTCGGCAGCGGATGAGCGTAATCCGCAGGCGCTACGCCAACGAGCAAGCTTTCTCTTTTTTACAGAGGGGCTATCGGATCATGAGCTTGGTGCCGACCTTGCCGAATCGCGTCATCAGTGGCAGACGCCACCAGAAAGGTAGCTATGGAAATAAATGGAGTGCTAGGCAAGCGGGGTGATTCATCAATCGAATGGACTCAGCCTGCTATATTTGACTTATCAAACTCGTATCATCAAGATGAATTGCAACATCGGCTTGATACGGATCTCACTATGCGTGTTATTGATCCAATCACTACGATAGTAGACGACTTGTATGAGATGAAATATCCAAATGGACAGGGTGATAAAGAGATGTTTGCGCAAGAAAAGTATGCACAGGGTGACGCATTTGGCAGATGGGTGCATTTTCCATGGTCGAATAAGTTGGTTCGTTATCCGAATAAAGAAGATCACCAAGCGTTGCGAACATTTCGGAATAAGAATTTGATAACTGATGAAGAGCAAAAGAAGCTACTTCTTTCTCGAGTAGCGATTATCGGTTTGAGCGTTGGTAGTAGTGTTGCCGAGCAGCTCACCCTCGGTGGTGTCGGAGGAGCTGTGTTGTACGCGGATAGCGATCGACTTTCTGTTCCAAACCTTAACCGTATCAATAGTAATATGACCATGATAGGCTCCCGTAAAGTGGACATTGCGGCTATAAAAACAAGTGAACTTGACCCATATATCGAGCAAACACATATGGCTGAAGGGCTTACAAGGGAGACACTTAAGCAGCTTGCTGATTTTCGTCCCGATATTATTTTTGACGAGGTAGATGACTTACCTGCAAAAGTAATGATCCGCCAATTTGCTCGAGAGCAGCGTATTCCGTTTATTATGGCGAGCGACGTCGGCGAAAAGTCTATTATTGATGTGGAAAGGTATGACATTGATGAGTCAACTAGGCCTTTCCTGGGGCGACTATCTTCTGCTGATATGCAGAGGATTATGTCTGGCGATATGACAGATGATGAAAAAAGAAAGTACGTCACTAAAACGATTGGTATTCGCAACGCTTCAGCACGATTACTCGCGTCGCTATTTCAGATAGACAAAACGCTTGCGGGTTTTCCGCAATTGGGATCAACTGCCTCGATGGGTGCGGCTGCATCGACAGTTGTTGCTCGAGAAATATTACTCGGAAGAGGGTCTTATACTGGACGCGGTAGTATTAATCCGCGCCGTTCGCTACGAATGCCATCAGCCGAGACATCACTTGGTAAGCTGAGGCTACTAAAAAACGCAAAAAAGTAGCGTGATTTGCGGTACTCGATTATACTTGTGCTATGATCGACTTCCTAATCGTGTGCGTTTGCGCCATTTTGTCTTTTGCTACCGGTATTTTTGTTGTTTCACGCGATATTAGTAAGCCTCTTAACATCGCCTACGGCGTTGCGACACTTTCGTTTTTAGTCATTGCGATTGCAAACTATCTTACAATACATCCAAACGAGTATGCGTTGCAGAGTATGCGCGTGGTTGTCGCTGCGACCACTGTGGGTGTCGGCTCTTTATATTTTCTTGCGATTCTTTTACGATCAAAAGACCAGTATAGAACAATCCGTAGCCGTAGTGCGGTGATGATAACGTTAATAACGATTGCGGTAGCGATACTTGATCTTACGCCACTCGTATTCGCGCGTCTTGAGACGGGAAGTGATAGTCCAGTGCCTGTGCCGTCGTATGGCATAGTGCTTTTTGTTCTTCATTTTATCTTTTTGATTGCTTTGGCTGTGGCAATATTACTCAGTAGCATTGTTCATAACAAAGGGTCAATTCGTTTGCAGCACACATTCGTACTCGTCGGTATTGTCCCAATACTGTTTTTTGCACCGCTAACGAGTATTGTACTTCCTGTCTTTTTCCATATTACAGATTTTATTATATTGAGCCCGCTATACACGGTGTTCTTTGTCTTAATGGTCGCTTATGCGATCGTTAAGCATCGTCTTTTTGATATTAAATTGGCTGCAGTGCGCAGTATGGCATATGTGTTAGCTCTCGGTGCATTGGCTGGAATCTATTATGGATTGGCCTATATTGTCTCGGTGGCGCTATTCAAGGGAGAGACGACATCATCGCTTAGCGTGAGCCCTGTTAATATTCTTTTGGCTCTTGTTTTAGCCTTTATCTTTCAGCCAATCAAACAATTCTTTGATCAGCTTACCGATAACATTTTTTATCGCGACCGATACAAGACTGACGATTTCTTTGCGCGTATCAGTGAATTGTTGGGATCAACGACAGATTTACGTGGGCTGATCGAGCGAGCGTCAGAAGAAATTGCCTCGACACTCAAGGCAGAACAGGCATACTTCTTTTTGTACTATAACAACGATATTCCACACCATATGTCGGCGGGTACGCGGTACCGTACCAAGATGCCGATTCAGGATGCGCGCCTACTGGATGAGTATACTGCCACATGCACCGAGGGTATTTTGATCACTGATACGCTTGAGGCGGAGCGTGATGTACGGGTGCGCCGCATGCTGGTCAGTCACAAGATCGCCCTGGTGATGCCGCTGCGCTATAGTGGTCATTTGATCGGGTATGTGTTGCTTGGTGAACAGCGCCGGGATGGTCTATATAGCAAACGTGACCTCAAAGTGTTGACAACGATTGCCGATCAGCTGGTGATTGGTATTCAAAATGCCCTCTCGATCCATGCGGTGAAAGAAGTGAACGCTAATCTGCAGCAGCGTATCGATGTGGCAACCAAAGAATTGCGGTCGACCAATGCTCAGCTGCGCCATCTAGACGAGACCAAGGATGAGTTTATGAGTATGGCATCGCACCAGCTGCGTACGCCACTGACAAGTGTCAAAGGCTATATTAGTATGGTACTGGAGGGTGATGTTGGTAAAATTACATCACAACAGCGACTGCTTTTGGAGGAGGCGTTCAATAGTAGTGAGCGTATGGTGCGATTGATAGCCGATTTCTTGAACGTCTCGCGGTTACAGACGGGTAAATTTGTTATCGAAAAGCATCCGACCGATATTGCTGCGGCGGTACGCGATGAAGTTGAATCGCTGCAGCTGATTGCCAAGACACATGGCCACAAACTCGAGCTGGTGGCAAAGAACGAAGAATTATTGGTGGTATGTGACGAGGCCAAAGTACGCCAGGTGATCATGAATTTTATTGATAATGCGATTTATTACACCAAGATGCCTGGCGGTGTTATCAAGGTCGCTATCGAAAAAAGCCATAACGACATCATGTTTACCGTTAAGGACTCGGGCATTGGCGTACCAGAGTCCGAGCAATTGCATTTGTTTACCAAATTTTTTCGTGCAAAAAACGCACGCCAACAGCGACCTGACGGAACGGGCGTTGGTTTGTTTTTGGCCAAAAAAGTCATCACCGCGCATGGTGGAAAAATGATCTTTTCGTCAGCCGAAGGAAAGGGTAGTACGTTTGGATTTTATCTACCGATTGGTAATTTACGCACCGCTCGCGAGGCGAATCACCTCGGCAACTAGTACAATAATGACAATAACGACACCAGCGGCAATCAGGATTGGTTTTGCTAATCGTTTGTGATCGAACCACCACTGATGGACGCGATTACGGTTCACCGCACTCACCCGAGTAATACTGGGACGTGTCGTCGCCGCACCACTTCCCTTGTATGCTTTGTCACGTTTCTTTTTCTGCTTTACCATAGTATCTTTAGTATATCAAAATAACCCCTGCTTTCACAGGGGTTATTCGGGGTTCTGAGGCTGACGCTTCAGTAAAAGATGGAGCGGTCAGACTCTTAGCCGATGATCAGCTTACGGATACGTTCACTGGTGAATGCATAGCCAAGTCCGGTGGCGATAAGGCCAAGTCCGGCGAAGGCGAATAGACCGGTGCTGATACCTGTTTCAGGCAGTTCAGCTGGAGTCGTACATACGCTGGTATCACGTGAGTGTTTACTGCTATCAAAGTCGCTTTCGTTAATCGTAACGATGGTGTTGGTTGTAGTATCACAAACGGTGATTTCACCTGGAGTGACTTTTTTACAGTCATCAAGATTCTTTGAATGCTTGCTGCTATCGAAATCTTTTTCCTTGATGGTGATGACTTTGTCAGTCGTCAAATCACATACCTGGATGTCTTTTGCTTCTTCACAGATGCGGTTAACGGTGACGTCGGCAGAATCTTCTTTGTAGCCTTCGTCGATTTCGGCGCGGGCAACGTTATGTAGGGTGTTAACACCACACTCCGGCAGTTGGTCATTGTCGGCAACTTTGGCACTAAACATCGCCCAAGTACTGGCACCGCCAGCATATGAACCGATATTGATGCCGTCTTTGGTGATGTTGTCGCTTGCCTGAGCACCGTTCGGCTGCTCTTTGGTACCGAATTTTGTCGAACCGGCGACGTATTCCATACCAGCTGGTAGCTTGTCTTTCAGGACAACATCGTCTTGTTGGGTCGAGCCGGTGTTCTTGTATTCAATCAAGTAATCGACAGTTTCGCCAGGCTGAGCAGTGTAGTTTTCAACCCATTTGTTGTCGCCGTGCTTGCTGACAGATTTGCTAACAGTAAAGTTAGTTGTTTCTGGAGCTTGAATCTTGACCTTGAAGCTTACATAGCCTGAATAGTGGAAACAACCAGGCAATGTACCGTTCATTGCGTCGTAACCGACAGGTGCGCCGGCGTTGGTGACAATGCTGTCGCTGACTGGTGTGCCAGTTGGTGTTGCGTTATTGTACATCGTCGCCGAACCATTAATGTAGGTGACGTTAAAGTCGCTGTCGCTCTTAAAGATTGCCTGATCCCAGACTTCTTTTGGACTTGCGTTGTCGGCGCTAATGAATCCGTCGACTTGGACAGATTTACCCGTCGTGTTTGGCACGTTTGCCATGACACGAGTGTTTTGTGCGACACCTTTGCCGCTTTCATTGAGGCTGGTTGCCGCGTTGTTGTGAACGTACATTTGTACCAGGTATTCTTTACCTGGCTGAACGTTTAATTCATCACTCCAGTTGCCTGGACCGGTATCGCTGGCATCTTTGATGCGAACGAAATTGCGTTCGTCACCGTAATCTGGATTATCGGTGATTGAGTTAAATGTGACATGGTCCGCTGGGTTATCAACGGTGTAAGTTGGGCGGTCGGTAGGGCCCCATGCAAATACGGCTGCTGGAACGATAATTGCTGCTGCAAGAATCGCGACCAGTGCTTTGGTTCGCATAGAGGAACGACGCACCTTGGTGAGTACAGTTGCCATAGGTTTCTCCTTGTTAATCGGTATAAATTATATATTAAAAGTTATTTTATGTCAAAATTGTGTTGTTATACATAAGCGTGATCAATTGTTAATGAACCCATGGGCAATCAGGCTATGACATACGGTACAAAAAAGGGTGGTCTCCGAGGAGACCGGTGCGAGCCAAAGGCTCAAGCGAAACCGGTCTCACTCGGGTGGTTTCGCATTGTATGAAATTGTTATGCAGTTGTTAGTCCGGTGAACGGACACAGATGCCTATAAAAGCACATCTGTGTCCGTTCGACACCGCTACGGACAGGTTTTCCCAGGGGCGGGAATACAACCTGTTGCAGGATCCTCCGGCTTCGGCGCAGGAGCTTCACGAGTAGGAGTTACTCGAGGAGTTTCGTGCGTCGTCGGTCCTCCCTGGTTGGCAGGCGGCACGACCCTGGTCGTCGCGGGCGGCTGGTACGTCGCGGGCGGCGGTGCGGGGCGAGTCGGCTGCGCATGAGAAGGCGATGCCGGAAGGGGGTTCGGCTTCTGCTGAGGCGGAAGCTGCGGATTGTGCGCGGGACCATCCGAAGGATCGTCCTTGCACAGCGGCGGCGTGCCATGCTGTCCTGGAGGACAGGTTTCCGGCGGCGGGGTCGTCGTCGGCGGCGTTGTCGTCGGCGGCGTCGTGGTGGGCGGGGTCGTCGTCGGCGGCGTTGTCGTCGGCGGGGTAGTAGTCCCCGGCGGCGGCGTTTCCGGCGTCGTCGTGCCCGGTCCACCGCCAGTCGGCGGCGTAGGCACACCTTCCGGCGTCCGAGAGAATCCCGGCGTCGGAGCGGGCGCCTGCGGCACTTCCGGTGCGGAAACTCCGTGCCAGTAGCGCTGGAAACCACAAGCCAGTCGCAGGTAGATCACCTCGCCATTGCTCTTTCGCGTCAGCTTGAGAGCAACGAACGGAGTGGTGCGATTGACCGTGCAATCCTCCACAATGAGAGGAACTGCACCACCGTAGCTGAACGTCGAACACCAAGTGCCCGCAGAAAGCGTCTCGACCGAAATCGTGAAGTCATTCTTCAGGGCATTTTCGATGGCGCTGTTCAGCTTGTCCCACGCATTGAAGTTGGCAGCCAGGCCAGCGATAACTCGCTGCTGTTCCGCCTCGTTCATCTGTGGGATAATACCCAGTGCCATTGCTGTCGCAACTGACAGCATCGGATCGGACTTGGGTCCCTTGATCCGGTACAGCAGTTCCTGGACAGCCTCGTCAGCGGTCAGTTTCTCCATCTGCTTGCCCTTGAGTTCGGGCTTGCGAGCAATGGGGTCGCCGGCAAACGAGTTCAGCCATTCCGGAGCAGCCAGCGGCTCGTTGGCGTAGTAAAACACCTTGCGAATCTCGTTGGCCTTCTTTTCCGGCTTGGTGGACTCGTAGGGCTTCTTCTGATCGGGCACGGTCGCATTTGCGTCCTTGCCTTCACAGATGTCTGCCTCCTGAGTGCGATACCGCGCAAGCGTGGTATCGCCGTCGTTCTGTGCGATGTTTGCGTAGTACCGGATGGTTCCGGAGTCGCAAAAACGCTCTGCGAGCGGCGCGGCCCCATACTGATGGAAGACCGCGACGCCAAGCAGAATCAGCAGTGCCGGGATGACTCCCACCACAATGAATCGTTTGACATTCATGGGTTGTTCCTTTGGTAGGGGGTGATCAGTTAGCGGCGTGGTCGCCCTTGTTCTTGGACCAGAGGCGTTCCTTGGACGAGAGGCTGCCGGCGATCAC
>JASLCP010000005.1 GCA_030151825.1 Candidatus Saccharimonadales bacterium | reverse complement strand
GTAATAATCGTGTCGTGAAACGTGCGGTAGGTCGACATGGCCGGTTCGGCGCTACTCATACCAACATGAGCTTCGTAAATCAGCAGCGGATCGGTGTTTGGTGCGAAGGCACTATCCGACCACGTAAATTCGGTCGCCGGTTGCCAGACTTCGGCCGAAAAATCGTGCGTATTTGAGTCTTGAACGACGTAGTAAGCATAGCTCGGTAGTCGATACCCGTCGCCGCCCGGCCAATGAAGGTGTAGCTTGTACTGATCACCGTGATGAAGTGCGTCTGCAGGAAGTTGCAGCTCCCACTGACCGTTGCCGATCGAGGTTGCTTGGTAGCTGGGGTTATCTTGCCAATCAGTCGCCTGACATACTATATATACTTTCGTCGCGTTCGGAGCCCATTCGCGAAATACCCAGCCATCTGCCGTCTGGTGCAAGCCAAAATAAAGATGACCAAGTGCGCTGTCAGCCAACGTTTTTGTACCTAATAACCGCTTTTTTACATCGGCGACATAATCAACACGAGCCTGAAGCGCCTGTGCATGCGGCGCCAGCCATGGATCAATCGTCGTCAGTTTTTGCTGTACCATAAGTAGTATTATTGTATCATCAAACGTGAAGTCGCCCCTACCATTACAGTAGGGGCGAGTGACGGATATCTACCGAGGAAGACCCTTCAGGAAGTTGCGCACTGCCGGGTGGCTGGTGATCTGACGAACCACCGGAGCCGCCTGGGGAACAGCGCGAACCACTTGCTGAGTCACCTGACGAACCTGCTGCTGTGTCACTACCGGGGCGGGCGGCGGCACATAAGCAGGAATATGGACAGGCATCGGTGCAGGCACCGGAGCCGGAACATACGGACGAACAGGGGCAGGGGCGGGTGCGGGAGCCACCGCTACAGCCTGACGACGAGCCTGGACCGGCGCTGCCGCGGGATGCGACGAACGCTTGCCAGCCAGCGAATCGGGTACGTAAATACCCGTCTTCTTGGTCAACGGGGCCTTCTGACGATACGTCACGTAGGTCGTATTGCCACGCTGCTCGACCACCGTTGGGCGACGACGCATTGCCGCCGAACCATAGTTCGAATGGCATTCGAAGTAGCACATGACGGCGTTGATGTACGACGACAACGGGCTACCCGCTCGCGGTGCGTCGCACACGGGATCATACTGCAAGCAGTGGTCGATCGTGCGAACACCCGTCCGAGCCTCGGCACCTCCGGAAGTAATTCCTGGCGCACGGAACGTCGGAAACACCGTCTCGATCCCCTTGGTCGGACCGTTACGTCGAGCGTTAGCCACCTTCACAACCGTCAGGCTGTTCATGTTGTAGCCCTCTCGCCGCAACTGGCGCAACGCAATGTCAGCCGACACCGTGGACTGCGAGTACACCACCAGTGTCTTCTGCCCTGACGTCTGCTTGATTGCCCGGACAATTCGGCGCGCACCATCACGCTTTGAATCGTCGTAGCTCTGCGTACCATACACCGGCGCAAACTGCGCAGGTGTCTGAATCGCAACTACCTTTGCTCCCGGGGGAACCTGACGCATCCCGATTGAGCGCACCATTTCCTGACCGGACGGCTGACCGGTACCACCAACCAGCAGTGCCGTTCCATTCCCAGAACCACGCGCAAGCACCTTCATACCCGGTGCTGCCGCTGCCTCAGGAGTCGCTCCTACTGTGCTCACCACAAGACACAGCAGGGCGGCTAGAGTGGCAAGCGACATAGGCCATCGCTTACTCATCTCAGCCTTCTTTCGATAGATGTGTAGACAGTCTCCTGTCTGTGTACGAGCCTCACCTCACGTAAAGCTTGCTATTAGTAATACGCTCCGCTTAGACCATTGTCAAGATAATTTAATATTTTGTTCTACTGGCCACTGGTAGAGCTGTGGATAACTGGTTTTTTGGAGAGAATAACCCCTGTTTCGCCGAGGATACAAACGAGACGATCGCGAAGGGCTGGAGCGTTTTCCATAGTGTATTGCGCCCGTTCTTTGTCGTCGATAGAGTAGATGACGCCACGAAAATGAGTGGTTTCGGGCACTTCTGGTTCGTAACGAGACAACTCGCCAGTGTTTGGGTCGATGTCATACCCAAGGGCCAAGTTAACACCGTGCACAAGTGCTTTCATAAAGCGACGCTTTAGAATTTGTTCGTTTTGGGGAGCCACAAGAAGTACGGTGTCTTCGTATGCATATTGGTGAAGCCGACCGGCAGGAACGTCAATACGGTCGTCGGGACGAGTGGGGAGACGGAGATGCCATGCGTCAAGTAGTTTTTCGGAATAATCCGATGATTGAGTCATACTCTTTATTATATCATAAAAGTATAATTTAATCAAAAGCATGCTATAATGACCTCTTATGAGTAGAAAACCGTTTCCTGTTGTTGACGTTACCCTCGACGCCATTGTTGGCGGCGGCCAAACCATCGCCACGATGGAGGATGGCCGTAAGCTATTCGTGTGGGGCGGACTGCCAGGCGAAACAGTACGCATCCAGATCACCAAAAAACGGTCCAATTTAGCCGAAGGAGTCGTAATTGAGGTACTGACACCAAGTGAGCAGCGTATTGCACCGCGCGATCCGGATAGTTTTCTTAGTACCAGTCCGTGGCAAATCATGGATTTTGCCAGCGAAAGTCACTACAAATCGGCTTTGATCGAAGAGGCATTTGAGCTCCACGATATTGTGTTGCCAAACCCGATTACCACCTGGAGCGATGGGGTCGAATACGGTTATCGCAACAAAATCGAATATAGCTTTTGGTATGATACCGAGACCGAACGGATTGATTTGGCGTTTTTCCGCCGTGGCACCCACGGCAAAATCACGATTCAGCAGACCAGTCTGGCCTCGCCAGCCATTACCGCATTGTCGCACCAGATTCGTGATGTTTTGAACACGCTATCTATCGAGGGTCGAGCACTCAAAACACTACTGATTCGCAGTAATCGAGCAGGGCAGACCGCTTGGCAGTTGTACATCAAAGACGAAACATTTGATGCCGACCAGCTAGTGGCAGCACTAGGCGATATCGCAAACAGCGGTGAAATCATCTATTCCAACCCAAAAAGCCCGGCCAGCGTGATTACCAAGCGACTGTATCAAGGTAGTGATATCGTACTCGACGATACGATATTAGACGTCCCATTTCGTTATGCTACCGAAGGGTTTTTCCAGATTAACTTGCCGGTATACGAACAAGCTTTGAAGGATATGCACAAATGGGTCACGCCAGGCACCCCTGTTATCGACCTCTATAGCGGCGTCGGCACCATTGGACTCACGATTGGCGGCGACAACGTCACACTCGTCGAGGTCAACGAACATGCCGTACGCGAAATGGAGCGAAATATCACCGAACTGGGACGAAAGGGGAGCGCCAAAGCCGTTCTGGCCGCCAGCGAACAAGCCCTCGACCACATTACCAGTGATGCCACAATTATCGTCGACCCACCACGCGCCGGACTACATGAAGATGTCGTTAAGCGCTTGCTTGAAACAGCACCCGCACGTATCATCTACCTCAGTTGCAACCCGGTAACCCAAGCTCGCGACGTTGCCCGGCTGGCCAAAAGCTATGGCATCCGCCACCATCAAGGCTACAACTTCTTCCCGCGCACACCACACATCGAACACCTCATTATCCTTGACAAGAAGTAGTTACTTGCAAAATATTAGTAAGATAGTATAATACCTTTCAGGCGCGACGAAAGGAATTCCAGTGGTCACAGCGCAAGAAGCACTCACTGTGCTTTACAACCAGCCCGCAGTACAACTCGATGCGATCACGGTCACCGCGATCGGCAAACGAGTTTCTCGCAAAAGAATCGACTGCATTACCGACCTCCTCAAGCTCGTGGATTTCCACTACGATGTCGAAAATGATCGATTCATGCAGCTGTGTTGGCGATACGATAACGGTACACTCGTTCGAATGGCATTCCCACTGGCAAAAATCATCCAAAACCAAGATGGTTTCGTGGCAGAAGAAACGCACAT
>JASLCP010000061.1 GCA_030151825.1 Candidatus Saccharimonadales bacterium | reverse complement strand
GCCCCGCCAATCCGAGTGCTGTCGCCATAAACGCCATCGACGCAATCATTGTAATAATATGTGTACCAACTATAAATCCATGCATAGCTCTATCACAGCAAACATAAGCGATACAGCCCAGGCAGATGCACGCTCTCAATATAGCCACCTAAAAAAGAAAACACCACCCCATATACAAGCGGGTGATGTTTCGAGCAAGTATCCTCCCATTTGAAACGCACGCGCAGTGTTCTGCCATATATTTATGGCACCATATTTATATAAATATTACAATATCTAGGCGTAATAGTCTGTCAAGAAACTCTTTTTGAACTCATAAAAAGTGCCGTCAGCAATACTGGCGCGGATATTGTCAACAAGCTTCACGATAAACCGTTCATTATGAATCGTGGCAAGAGTGTTCGAAAGTAGCTCATCGGACTTAAAGAGATGATGCAAGTAGGCGGCAGTAAAGTTCTGACAAGTATAGCAATCGCAGTCAGCGTCAAACGGCTCGAATTTTTCCTTGAACTCTAGGCGTGTCACATTCACACGGCCGCGGCGCGTATACAGCGCACCATTACGGCCAACGCGGGCAGGCGAGACACAGTCAAAGGTATCGGCACCGTTTTCGATACAGTCAAAAATATCGTCAGGCTCTGATATTCCCAGCATATGCCGCGGCTTTTCTTCGGGAAGCTCTTCGCACATCCAGCGCACATTATTACCGATGTTGCTTTTGCGCAGAGCACCGCCCAGTCCATAGCCATCGAAATCCATCGCGCCAAGATAGCGCGCACACTGACGGCGTAAATCTTCGTGGTCAGCACCCTGAATCACACCAAACAATGCTTGCGGCGGACGATGGCTGCGTTCGGCATTCAGGCGTTGATGCTCAGCCAGACTGCGCATCGCCCACGGATGCGTGCGCTCGTTCAAGCTCTCGACTTGATAGTCATAATCATGAAACAGCGTCGTTAGTTCGTCAAAAGCAAATGTGATATCCGCGCCAATCCCGTGCTGGATTTGCATCGACAGCTCGGGCGTAAAATAATGCATACTACCGTCCAGATGTGACTTGAACCGCACACCGTTATTATCGATCCAGGCTAGCTTGTCCTTTTTCTTGGTGGCTTTTTGGTCGGGCGCGCCATCCATATCGACAACTTTTTTAAACCCAACCCCCAGGCTCATCACCTGAAATCCGCCGCTATCACTGAATGTCGGGCCGTCCCAGTGCATAAACTCATGCACGCCGCCGGCGTGGTCAATCAGCTCGTGACCAGGTCGCAAGTAAAGGTGATACGCATTCACCAACACCGCCTGCGCACCAGTGTCTTTTAGCTGCTCGGGCGTTAGCGCTTTGAGCGTTGCTTTGGTGCCAACCGGAATAAACGCCGGCGTCTCAATCGTGCCATGCGGTGTGGTAATCGTACCCGTGCGCGCCAATGCGCCATCAAGCCGGTGGTGAATCGTAAAAGAAAGCGCCTCGCTCATCTGTTACCTATAGTAGCACAGCCGTTTACATTGTAGTAAAATAAGAGGACTATGGCTTGGACCCGCAACGTATATGATCAGGTAAACACTCGCATTAGTCCGCGCATTTGGCAACGGCTGATTATCGCTTTTTTGCTGTTTGTCATCCCGATTTTACTATTTGGCTATATTGCACACCAGGTATTTGAAGGTGACACAACTGCCATTGATAGCCGTGTACTGCTCGGCATTCACCACCGATCGACACCCGTACTGAATGATATTGTCGTGGCAACCACCGATATTGGCGGCGTAATTGGCGTCATTAGTATTGGCCTGATTATTTTGGCATTTTATGCGTGGCGACGACGCTGGATGGCGTGTTTGCAGATTGTTGCCGGTATCGGTGGAGCAGGGGCGCTTAACTTTATTCTGAAGGTTATTTTTGAACGTAACCGTCCTGACCTGTGGCACCACATAGTATTCGAATCGGGCTATTCGTTCCCCAGTGGGCACGCCATGCTATCAAGCGCACTGGCGTTTACTGTCGTCGCACTTGCGTGGCATACTAAATGGCGCTACCCAGCCATCGCAAGCGGGGCAATCTATATGTTTTATATTGCCTTTACACGACTATACCTAGGTGTTCATTATCCAACCGATATTTTGGCCGGTTGGTGCGTCAGCTTGGCGTGGGTGATCTTGGTTGGATTAACGCTTGGTGCTGTTACTATTCCTGTTCGAAGAATCTTACACAAAGCTTAAGGATTATTTAATAAGTTGTAAAAGCCACATACTGCCTTGACCGCTCAACTGACGCCAGCGGTATACTTATATATAGTCATGTGAGTACTGGGCGACCTTTCCACTCGCAGACTTATATAACTCAAGTTGGTACGCTCCGGCCACTGCCACACTTACATCACTACTTCAGACATCACGGCAAATAGGTGCGGTTACTTTGTCAGGTCTTGTAGTTCCACCCATAAATCCGCTGCTGACACGAACATTCTTGTGGTCAGTATTTTTTAAACTCAAAATTACTAGTCCAAAAGAGGGGGAATAGGACATGACAAACACAATCAACACACCAGTTACCATTACCAGCATGGGCTTTGGCCGCGATATGCGTGCCATCCCGCGCCGCATGGAATACGAGGGACGCAGCATCGAATTCGTCGACAACGGTCTGCGCGCCATCATCAGAAAGGGTGAAAAAATCGCCCAAGTTTTGACGATGAGCGACGGCGACCACGAGTTCCGTCTGCGCAGCGACAACCATGGCGGCAGCTGGACGCTGCTGAGTATCGGCTAGACCGATGACTCGGGACACATGAATACGCGGAAGACACCTTCCGCGTATTTTGTTATTGCAAAAAACGGGGTGCTATGCGTACACTATGTCATGAGTGAGCTACGTGATTTTTCGCACAATGATATCGATGCAGCATCAGCAGAGCTATGGGGACACGAACTATCTGACGACCCTGTCATCACCAACGCACATGAAATGGCCAAAATTGCCGAACTATGCATTAATGAAAGTGTTGACCGAACGGGCGAGGTCGACACCACCTTGCTCCGCAAAATGATCGATGAACTTGATGTCAAAAGCCGCCATTTCGGCGAAGAGCTGCGTGTAAGTGGATCCGTTATCGTGCAGCGTGGCGATTTCACCCAAGTCACTAAGGATGAAAATGGCAAATCATCATTACCGCGCGAAGCGATTCAGGCTCGTACCGAATATGTCGACAATTTGCTTGTGCAATCACTCGGCTACTTTGCGCTCCGTAAAGAAGATGGCTTTCGTATTGCCCATCTTACTCAAGCAGAAGCCACGTGTGATGCTCGCATACAAGCCGTCGGCGCATCGTTCAGTCAGCAGCAGTATCTTATTCCTACAGACGACACTGTTCATATTACAAGAGCTAATCGCCCTTATTTGAACACTGCCGAGATCTTGAGTGCTTATCATCCCGATATTATCGATGATGTCGACGCTGCCATATTTAACGGTGAGACGCGCACCCAACAACTGCGCCAACTGTCTCGCGTTGACTTGCAAGAATTAAATGGGGCAGCGCACGAAACACTCTCGCAATACCTCACCCAATACATCAATAAAACAATGGAGTTTTCACTGGTTGCACCGTATCGAGTCAGCGGCGTCAGGCAGGCCTTTTTCGAAGGTGCTGGCGGCGTATTTAACTATATCTCACTAAAGCCCGGCACCAAGCTCGTCGGCACCGTTTCTGGCATCAATTTACTCTCAACTACTATGGACCCTAACTTACTGACACTCGACATGAGTATCCCATCGTACGACAATCGCTATCGCCGCGCCAAAATCCCGCTATCGGGCCGTATGTACCTGACCGAACTACCCACGTTCTCACCCGATCACCTCGACCCACAATAAAACCGCCTATGGTTATTGCAAACGCCCACCACGTAGCGTATATATAAAGTATATGGAGCAGGGGAGCTAACCATGTCAAAGAAACGCGAGTCCGTATCTCACGAACCCGTTAAGCGTCTATACACCTCTGATAATGACTCTCTGCCAGGATTCGATACACTCTATCAGCGAGCAGCATCGTCTGACGAATATCCTGGGTTTTCACCAAATAGTGCCTACCGAAACTATATGAATATCCACAAAGTCTTTGTTGGACGATCAGGCGGACGACAGTTGCAACAGATCGCCGAAGCATTGCAGAATGAATGGCTGCCATCGTATTTGAATGCGGGCGGTTGGGCGGCGGCCGAAGCAGGACTTGTCTGCGACGACATAGATACGAACGACCGCATGGCGCTTTTAAACACCGCCGAAACCTGCTGGAAACAAGCTCTCATCAACCAAGAAGTACTCGACACCAGCCCCGACTATCCGTATCTGAGCGAAGATACCGACCAATTCCGCATCGCTCTCAACCTCGCATTTACACCCATTATGAAATCGATTATTGCCGGCGATGTCACACGAAAAATCCGCGAGCAGACATTTGCCGATACCCTGGCAATTGCCGAGTTAAATGCCGTTCATTTGCAAATTGCCAGTCGCGAAAATGAAATAGACGCTGTCGGTGATCATTTGGGACTCGGTCATGAATGCAATGCACTACTAGCGCTGCTCTATCTGAATGATCCAAACTATATTCCGATTCCATCAACTTACCGAGCTGGTAGCGGTTATGAATATCGGTCGCAGACGCACGATATTACTGTTATCAATCAACATTGGGGCGAGATTCACCGTGTACTACCAGCCGAAATCAAAGCTGCCGCGTCGTTTCGTGACAAAAAACGCTATCGCGCACTAATTATTCGCGGCAAAATGCATCTGGCTATTCCTGGACGATATAGCCCTTATGCAACAACCGACGCTTTTGCACAATGTTTTGAAGGGTCGCCCAGTGCCGAGGCGCAAGCCATCGTCACTCACGCCACAACCACGATTAAGGATTTGTTTGCATTGTACCAAAAGGGCGAGTGTCCCGAAGAACTACGACGAATTCGCACCAATACAAAATTTCATACAAGCGATCAGCTGGCCGAAAAATATCAAGAATTTTCACCGATACGTCGTACGCGCTAGTTAATCGCGACCAGCTCGATATCAAACACCAAATCAGCATTCGCGGGGATGTTCGGAGCAGGTGAGGCGGCGCCGTACGCTTGCTGCGCTGGAATGATCAATCGACGAGTGCCACCAACTTTCATACCCGGCACACCGTCTGTCCACCCCTGAATAACTTGGTTCAGCCCAAAGCTGATGGGATTACCAAAATCATGCGAACTCTGAAAAATCACACCGTTCGCTACAAGTGCACCGGTGTAATGTGCCGTGATCGTCGCGCCATGCGCCACTTCGTCGCCCGTGCCCTCGACGATATCAATAATTTCAAGTGCCTCCACGTTCGCGCGCGGCTCAAAATTCGCTAAGTGTGTTCCTTCTAGTGCCATGTATTCTCCTTTTCTCCATGATACAATAAAAAGAGCTTAATGTACCGACAAAGGGGGATGCGTGGCGCAACAGTCTGAAGCAATCGTTTCGATTAAAAATTTTCGCATTGATTTTGATAACAAGACCGTGATTAATGATCTGTCATTTGACGTACGTCGCGGTGAAGTCTTTGGCTTTTTGGGTAGTAACGGATCCGGCAAGACAACGACAATTCGTTCACTACTGGGTATCTACCAGCCGACCAGCGGTACGCTGCATATTAATGGCAAAGATTTTACCGTTGATGGTGGCACCAAACTGGGCTATTTGCCCGAGGAACGCGGCTTGTACAAAAAAGAATCCGTGATTGACGCCATGATCTATTTTGGTCGACTCAAAGGCCTGTCAAAGGACGAGGCGCGGACACGATCAATGGCGTATTTAGAGCGCGTCAAATTAGTCGACAAAGCCACCACTCGGCTCGACAAGCTGTCGGGCGGCCAACAGCAAAAAATCCAACTCGGCATCACCATTATGAATGACCCAGATTTGTTGATTTTGGACGAACCAACCAAAGGCTTTGACCCAGTGAACCGTCGCCTGTTAATGGATATTATCGAAGAGCACCAAAAAGCTGGTGCAACCGTTATCTTTGTCACGCACCAAATGGAAGAAGTCGAACGACTATGTGATCGCATTATCCTCCTGAAGGACGGTACGGCGCACGCTTACGGCACTATCGCAGAAGTCAAAAAGAAATTTGGCGGCCTTAGTCTTGACGATATTTTCCTCAAAGTCTATGGCGACGAAAACCAAACAGAGGAGACCGCATAATGTACAACTTAGGAACCGTTTTTCAGTTTGAAGTCAAACGCACCCTCAAAAAGCGATCCTTTTGGATTGGCGCGCTGGCATTCCCAGTGATTATCGCTGCGGTGTTTGCGATTATCTTTTTCTCGAACAAAACCACCAACCAGGCCGCAAAAGACATCCAAAAACAACAATTTAGCATCGCGATTACCGACACCGCGCACCACCTTGACCCGCGTATGTTGGCAAGCCTAAAAGCAAGTGTCGTGACCGATAAACAGCAGGGGATCGACCGTGTCAAATCCGGCAATCTCGACGCGTACTATTACTACCCGACCGATTTGACCAAAGATAAGGTCGAAGTCTATGCCAAAGACGTCGGCTTGTTCAATAACAGCAAGTACCAGGCAGTCGCCGAATCACTCCTTCAGGCGACAGCCAGCGCGCATGTCGATCCGCAAACGACCATGATTTTACAAAACAAAGTCAACTTTAACTCGGTAACATTCAAAGAGGGAAGAGAGTTCGATGGCTTTAAAGAACTCATCGCGCCGGGTATCTTCCTCGTACTGTTTTATATCCTGATTACGATGTTTGGTAACCAAATGTTAACCAGTACAACCGAAGAAAAAGAAAACCGTGTCATCGAAATGATTCTCACGACCATCGAGGCGCGCACGTTGATTATCGGCAAAATCTTGTCGCTTGTCGTATTGGCGCTCATTCAGATTGTTGTCATTTTGATTCCGATTATTATCGTGTACCTGCTATTCCGTACGCAGCTCGAACTACCAAATGTCGATCTGACTTCGATCCCCATTGATCCTGTTCGAATCGGTGTGAGCGCCTTAATTTTCGCCTTCAGTTTCTTGCTGTTCACCGGGCTGTTGGTTGCTATTGGCGCTGCCGCACCCACCGCCAAAGAAGCGGGCAGTTTCTTTGGTATCATCATGGTGTTTATCTTTGGGCCACTCTATGCCGTCACATTATTCGTCTCGATGCCCGAGTCGCTCCTCGTCAAAATCCTATCATTCTTCCCACTGACTGCACCGATTCCACTGCTGCTGCGGAATGCTGTAGGCAACCTGACTACTATCGAGGCGCTGATTGGTATTATTATCCTTGCTATCAGCTCAGTCATCGCCTTGATGATCGCCGTTCGACTGTTCCGATATGGCGCGCTCGAATACTCAAAACGATTGTCGTTCAAGAATATTTTTACCAAAAAATAACCTGAACAACACCCACTTTCCTCACTTTGCGAAAATATACTAGATAATATATAGTAAGAGTATGGGAAATATGGCGCAACCATCCATCGGCTGTATTGATGCGGCAACGACGATTCTCGGGGACAAGTGGACCCCCCAGTTACTTCGGTATTTCTTGAACGAAGATACTGTTCGTTTTTGCCAAATACAGGACCTCGTTGGAGGGATTAATCCACGAACCCTATCATCACGACTTGACCAGCTGGAAAAGCAAGAAGTCATTGTCAAATTACATCATCCGAATAGCAGCCGCTGCGAATACCAACTTACATCTAAAGGACGCGATTTGCTGCCAGTCCTCCATTCAATGGAGCAGTGGAGTGCCAAATACGCTCTCTTGTGAGATAATTTACAGCTTATTGTCAGATAAAGGGAGTATACTGGAGATATTATGAGAATTTTAGTTGTCGAAGACGAGCACAAAATCGCACGCGCCCTCAAACGAGCGCTTGAACAAGAAAAGTACGCCGTAGATGTCGTCTATGACGGTGACGAAGGCTATGCCATGGCAACCACCGAGCCATATGATTTGGCTATTATTGACCGTATGATTCCTGGCGAATACGACGGTATTGGCATCATCAAGGCCATGCGTGACCAAAAAATCCATACACCAGTACTGGTATTAACTGCACTTGGCACCACCGCCGACAAAGCTCGTGGACTAGACAGTGGCGCCGACGATTACTTGGTCAAGCCATTTGCCCTCGAAGAACTACTAGCCCGTGTTCGCGCTTTATTGCGTCGTCCTACCGAACAGCAAGATGTGATTTTGTCTGCTGGCGACCTCCGTCTTGATACCACTACTTTCGAGGTGACTCGTGCCGGTCAACCAATCAGTCTTACCAGCAAAGAATTCTCGTTACTCGAGTTCATGTTGCGTAACCAAGGCCGCCCGCTCTCAAAAGAGACAATTATTTCACACGTCTGGGATTATGACGCCAACATTCTCCTAAACACCGTCGAAGTCTATATCAAGTATCTCCGCACCAAAGTCGACCAACCATTCAAAACACCACTGATCAAAACTGTGCGTGGCTTTGGCTACAAAATCGACACCAAATAAATGTTCCAGTCCGCAACGCTCAAACTCACTGGCTGGTACTTACTTATCTTGATGAGTATCAGCATAGTGTTTAGCCTTGCGATTTACACAATTGCCTCTCAGGAGGTCGGCAACCGTCTCCAGGATCTCCAGTCCCGTTATGAACAAACCATCATTCCTAGCAGCATAGACCAACACTATTCTGACATTCGTGACCGCCAAAATAACATGGCTAACGCCAATCTATTCCTGTCACTGGTCTATGTAAATATCGGCATCCTGATACTGGGCGGTATTGGCAGCTACGTACTCGCGCGCCGCACCTTACAAGAAATTGAAGAGGCACACGAGGCCCAATCACGCTTTACCAGTGACGCCAGTCATGAACTGCGCACGCCGCTGGCTGTCATGAAATCCGAAATCGAAGTCATGTTACGCGACAGCCGCGCCAGCAAGCAAGACTTGCGCGACACACTATCGAGCAGCCTCGAAGAAGTCGATAAGCTCAGTCGACTATCAAAAGTCCTCTTGCAATTATCCAAAGTTGACAACACCGACATCCCTATGAGTTCACTGGTCTTAAAGCCCATTCTACGCGACGTCATCAAGCGACAAAACCAGCCAGCTAAGCGCATCAAACTTGCCGGTGCCAGTACGATACCGCCCGCATTGGGTAACAAGGATAGTATCGAAGAACTCTGCATGATTTTGACCGAAAACGCTCTCAAATACAGCCCAGCCGATAGTATCGTCACCATCAAGCTATCTCGTCGCAGCAACAAAGCCTGCATCGAAGTCATCAACGCAGGCAAGGGAATTAGCGCTAACCATTTGCCACACATCTTTGACCGTTTTTATCGTGCTGATTCGTCACGCACTAACGGCAATCAAGCTGGTCACGGCCTTGGGCTGGCGCTCGCCAAAAAAATCGTTGAAATCCATCACGGCGACTTGTCGGTGACAAGCGCACCAAATCATGCCACAACATTCACTGTATTACTCCCTTTTGTAAAGAAAACAAAGGAGTAACGAGTATCGTATCGCCTCAGCCTACATCAACTCGTGTTTGATATAAAGTGAAGCGAGACAGAAGAAACAACCATCTCGCTGGGCAGGGAATCATCAGATTACACCCACCGAACCCGCACGCCGGCCGGCCGTGATTCGAACACCACGGTCTTACCTTGGCTTGTGGTCGGGAAGGGACCGATGTCACATGCTGCATTGAGCGCAAACAAGCGCATCATTCCCCAAAGGATCCGGGCGAGTAACCGCTTGAGTAGACGCATGATACAACTCCTATCGGTTGAACACCTGGTCGGCGATACGCTGAATTTCGGCGGCACTGCAATCATCCAGCACCTTCGGACGACGGCTATCAGCAATGGCCCGAATATGCCGTGGCGTAATCACCGTCATATCACCGTGGTTAACAGGTTGCTCTGCCATTTCGGCACGATTCACCACGTAGTACGGATAAACGACCGGGTGAAAGCACGCACAGGCGCTCAACATTTCAAGCACTCGTGACCACTGCATTTAGTTTCTCCTGTCTGTAAAACCTACCGCGAGGATAGGGCACACGATACGATTATCGTGTGCCGACATTATACAATAATTATTCAAAAAACTCAATATACTCGTCTGATTACCCCGAGCTTACTAAGGATAGCAGCGGGTATTTATACACTCATCGAGAACCGTAACAGAGAGAGATAATCATAAGTATTGTATTTTTGACAAATTGTAAGATATTTCATAGTTTTTTCAGGTAGGTTCGCCATACTAGGGACAGTAGCAAGCCCCTCACCACCATTCTTACGGGTAAGCTACCGATAAATATAGGCAAACAAAATATAGGCAAAAAGGAGGAATCACCACAATGAATACCACCGAAGTCATTTATCTTAGCAAAAAAGGCATGAAAGAACTACGCAAAGCCGTCGCGCGACTTGACCGAGATCGCCATCAGACACTCATGGAACTACGTGATCTCGACAAAACAGATGGTCACGACGAACGATTGGCTCGTGTCGAAAAACTTGCCCAGCTCGAATCAATCGAAAGTGAGCTCGCCGATAAACAAGCATACCTCGCGTCTGCCAAGCTATTTCCACGCAAGCGCGATGCTCTGAAGGTCGCTATCGGCTCGGTTGTCGAGCTCATCGATCAAACGGGGCGTAAAGTTGTCTACACCCTTGTTGATAGTATCGAGGCCAACCCAAGTGATGGCCGTATCAGCATCAAAAGTCCGCTTGGGCAAAACTTGATCGGTAAAACCATTCAGGACACAGTGCATTGGGGCAGCGGTCTTCGCTCGAACCAGCTCCGACTTGTCAGTATCTACTAGGGTAATGACAAGTACCTCACCTCACCACACATTTCTCACCTCACAAAATGAATGCACCCTTTGTACAAAGGGTGCATTTGTCTGCTATAATACTGCTAATGCTTAGTCCTTCGAACAAACCATCTGCAACCGTTCTGGCCGAGCTCGGCACAACCAAGCGTGGCCTGTCGCAAATCGATGCCGTGCGTCGCTTGCGCCGACAGAAAAAACAGCTACCCCGCAACAACGCGCCTTTCTGGAGGGCCAGCACGACATTAGGTGCACTGTTCATGGCACTACTTGGCGCGGCGGCGCTTATCAGCTTTTTGCATGGCGACACCACCGATAGCGTCGTTATTTTGTATATTATTACCATTAGCGTGGCGGTATTTTATATCCAGCGCGCCTGCATTGAATACACACTACGCAAATTACAACGGCCAACCAAGCAACACATTTCTGTCTACCGTGATGGTGAGCGTACGGCCATCAGTAGCATGCAGTTGGTGACTGGTGATGTTCTTATCCTCAAGCAAGGAGACTGGGTGCCTGCTGACGCGCGACTGATTGACGCCACTGATCTCACCGTCGACGAATCATTACTTACCGGCAATATCATCCCCGTCCAAAAACACAGCGATACTGTTCGCGACAGTGACACCACCCAGCAATCCAATATGGTGTTTCGTGACACGTTCATTGCCAGTGGCGAGGCGACCGCCGTTATCGTATCAATAGGTGACAGCGCTCGCACCGCCATTATGTCATCATCGCATCATCTTCCCGGAGATAGCCCATTGCAGCGCAAAATCGCACGCTTTATCATCGGCAGTATTGCAAGTGTCGTTGCCGTCTCACTCATCGCCTTTGTTGTTGCATCTGCTCATAATATCGAGATAGGTGAAACGACCCGCTTTGTACTGGCGCTAGCTATTAGTGCACTCCCCGAAAGCCTTCCGGTCGCCGTCTCAATTATTATCGTACTCGCTGTGCGCCGCATTGCTACACAAAAGGCGTTGGTACGGAATATTCGTGCTATCGAAATACTATCACGTGTCACCACGCTTATTACCGGCAAAACCAGTTTGTTGACCAAAGACACGCCCCGTGTTGATACTGTCTGGTCTCACCACTCAAAACAATCACTCAATACCGCCATTCGTCGACTGGCGATAGCTGCTGATATTCGTAACCCCATTGATCAAGCGCTCGTTGATTATGTCAATGCAGCGCCTAAGGCGACGCCACTCCCAGGCGAGCAAGCTACTTCACTGCCATTCAGCCGTATCACCATGCTCGGCGGTGTTTTATGGAAACAGGGAGGCGCACAAACACTTGTCATTAC
>JASLCP010000055.1 GCA_030151825.1 Candidatus Saccharimonadales bacterium | reverse complement strand
AGGGATTTTTCGCTACGCTTACCAGCTTTTGCAGCTTTCTTTTCTCCGACTGGAGTCTCTGATGTTTCTGCAGCTGGAGCATCAGCGCTCGCAATTGCTGCCTCGATTTCGGCAATCGTGTTTTTCTCTGTGACGCCGAGCTTGAGCTCGGCTGCTTTTTCAAGCAGATCGGCTTTTTTGGCCATAGGTATAACCCTTTCTGTGGTGCAAACGGCTTTCGCCTCCCAGACATTGATTGTTTATATCTTCATTATACCATATCTAGCAGGTAAATACTAGATTTATAACGATGCCATATGCTAGAAACGAATGCCCGTTTGAACGCGCGTCCCCCCGACAGTGCCGTACCCTAGCACTTGTTTTGGTGTTTTATAGTCGGTTTGGTCACCCGTTCCAAGCTGACCGTATGTATTGTTTCCCCAGCAATAAATGGTTGAATCGGCGACGGCGCAGGTATGTTGACCACCAGCAGATATATCGGTCACATAGCGGTTGACACCGGAGTAGCGTAAATCACCAAAAGTATTAATACGTTGCGGTGCTGTTGATGGATTGGTGCCGTTGTTGCCGATTTGTCCGCTGCTACCATCACCCCAACAAACGGTCGTCGTGTTCATCGAAAGGCTGCAGGCGTGACGAGAACCGGCTGAAAGTTTGACAACTGATTGATTAGCAAGGTCGCCTGTGCCTGCAAGCTGCGGAACGCCAACATACGGCACGACTGGGCTCGGCGCGTAACCAAGCTGGCCAGAGCCGGCAGACCCCCAGCATGTTACATCTTGTGGTCCCGAGATGAGTGCACAAGCAAATGGTCCATTACTTGGGTCAATTGACGAGTAGGTATTGCGACTGAGGCTGACTGATTGGAACTGTGTCGTTGCCGTGACGGCACCTACTCCGCTGACTCGTGTTGGTCCCGCGGTTGTTGTAGTTGCGGCGATATTTCGACCGAGCATGCCCTGCTCGTTTTTGCCCCAACAGTAGAGCCATTGGTTAGTGTTTGCGATGGCACAAGCTGTCGAGCGACCAGCGCTGATACTAGTAACAGGAGGCGGTAGCGTTGTGACAGGAATCCATGTTGCTGCAGCTTTTGGCGTCACGGTTGTGCTACTGCCGCCCAGCTGGCGATCGTCATTTCGACCCCAGCAGTAACCACCAGTCGTTAGGAGGCTTGTCGTCGTTACGGTGGCGCAGGCAAAGCCATTTCCAGCGCTGAGAGATGTGACTTTCATACTTGCCGGAAATCCCGTAACGAGAGCTGGTAGTGTTTCGTATGGTGTCGCCGTCCCTCGTCCCAGTTGGCTGTCGTCGTTCCGTCCCCAGCAATACACTTGATCATCACCGCTCGCGGCAACCGTTGCGCTTGCACAGGTAAAGTCGGTGCCTGCGCTGACGATGCCAGCTTTCATGTCTTGAATAGTTCCTTTTATCTTTTGTGGTGTTGTCTGAAGAGCGAGGTCGCCATTACCGAGTTGTCCCAAGTCATTTCGGCCCCAGCAAAAAACACGGTCTTGAATAATGGCGCACGTATGGGTAGAGCCAGCTGACACTGAGCTGACGGGATACTCGCTATCAAGTGCAGGATTTGATGTTTTAATTGGCGTCAGCGCCTCTGAGTATTGTGAGTTACCGATGAGTCGCTTATTACTGTCTTTGCCCCAACAGTAGACCGATCCGCTCGCAGTCGCACACATATGCGTGTAGCCGGCGCCAATACTTGTAACGGTTTTGTCATTAAAGAACGGTACTTTATTGCCCGATGAGTTTCTGGTGGCATCTTTGATATTGTCGCCCAGACCCATCTGTCCTGAACCGTTTTCTCCCCAGCAATACAGCTGCCCACCAGCGATCGCGCACCCCGTTGACGAGTCGAGATCGATGTCAGTGACGACTTGACTTGTTGGGATGCCGAGTACAGGGTACGGTCGAGTGGTATTACCTACTGAGGTACCATTACCAAGGGCATAGCCGGCGTCGTTTGCCCAGCAGTATGCTTTGCCGCCTGCAATCGCACAATTTGACCAACCGCCAGCGGCCAGTTTGGTAACGGGCATATTACCAAAGTACGAGGCGGAGATGGCTTGATAGGGAGTTTTCCATCGTAGACACGACCCAGAGGTCGCCGTCCCAAGCATGTTCATGCTCATCGAGCATGATTGTCCAGCAGGCACTGACCAACCCCAACAATAGACCTCGCCACTATCAACTGCTCCGCAAACGGTATAGTTATTGGCGCTAATTGCCGTCAGGTGTTTTCCGGAAAACACACCGTATGGGTCTTGGACGCGTGATGCGGTAAAGACGGCATTATAGGTGATGTCGTCGTAGCCCGATGTGTTATTGCCGATCTGTCCGTACTGATTGCCGCCCCAGCAATAGGCATTGACGCCAGTTTCGTCGGTAAGGACACATGATGGCGAGGTCATATTGGTACCGCTGGCGAGTTGGACGATTCGTTTACCGTCAAGACCTTGAACGCGTGCCGGTGTCAAGACATTTCCAATACTTGAGTTACCATTGCCCGTTTGGCCAAGGTTGTTTTTGCCCCAACAATAGACTTCATTGGTGTCTGGTGTATTGTCGTTCTCGACCAGTGCGCACGATGAATCGGCGCCGACTTGCACATCGATGACTTTGGCTGAGGTTGGCCATGATTGTGTGACAAGTACCGGATCACCATGAGGAACCCAGTCGCCTGTACCAAGCTGACCTTGGACATTATTTCCCCAACAATACACTTTGCCGGCCGACAGCGCGCAGCTATGGCCACCCCCGCTGGCAATTTTGGTTACTGCATGCGATTGACTAGCATCGACATTGGGTGTACCGGTGCTGCTAGTAAGTACTGAATTAATCTCTTTAGTATAGGTAGCGACGGCTACGCCTGTCCGGGCGTCATTTGCGTAGACAGAGACAGTCCCTTTGGAATGCACGGTTGGCCCTAATTCTCCAGCGGTGACCGTCACTTCAAAAGTACTTTTCCAGTTACTTTGTTCGACCAGAGTAGTTCCAGGGATACCACCCCCGCTACACATTGATCCCGACCCGGTTCCTTGTCCTGGATAGAGTGTACTCCCTGATACGGCAATTTCGGTGCAGTGATTTCCTTGGGTAAGCCCAGCCTCGGCAGCTTCTTTGGCAAGTTCAGTAAAGTACTGGCTGCGCATGTCAACGCTTGACTGCGAAATAACCTGCACGACAGTGACGGTTGTAATCATGATAATGACGCCCAGTGTAATGACTGTCGGCAAGATAAACCCTTGCGCAGAGGCTTTATTGTAGCGGTTAATGATACTGCGAATGCGTGTGAACATTACGGGGTCGCTACCTTTCTGTTGTCAACGACAACGCGTGTTGATGCCGATGAAGCGTGCTTTTGGCCGTTGATCCGCCGAGTTGTTTCGATGGTGACATCAACCGCCTGTGCCGTCGAGATATCGGTTGCCGTATCGCTAATATTCATCGGAATGGTGTCGGAGGCTTGTGTATAATAATCGAATTGCAGCTTTGTGACGTTGTCAAGTAGCCTTGCATCGTTTGACTGACAATCGGTACGAACGGTTGCGGTGGTGGCGCAGGTTTGTTTTTGGGCCGATGCTAATGTACATGGCTTTGGTGTTTGCGTCCGTCGATAGAGGGTCCCGTTTTTGACAAAAAAGATGGTGGTATTAAAGACGATTGACGACGATCCTGCGGCAGGACAGGCGGTGGAATCTGAATTGACGACAACAGCTCGACTGCCATCGGGGTTTTTGGTGCTGGCGGCCGAACGAACTAATAATGTCTGAAAGCCAGGAGTGCCCGGATACGTAAAACTCCATGGCTGATCGGAGTCGTCGGGACCAAACGGTGCCGCTGGTGGTGTGTATGAGGCCAGAACGCCGCTTGCAAGTGTGAGGCTGTCTTCTATGGTGTGGAGAGCACTCCGTGTATCAGCTGCTTGAGTCGTTTCGGCGATAGCTCGGACGTTTGACTGGTATAAATCATCAAGCGTCGTAAAGACAATCGTCGATAAAATGCCAGCCACTGTAATGATTACAAGGAGTTCAACAATCGTGACTCCGCGCTGAGCAGTGGAATTAGACTTGAATATACGAAACATGGCGGATATCCTCTCCGTTAAATCGTACCGTTGATACAATCTGAATCATTTTTCGTCCGGCATCGTCACAGCCAAATGGCGCGTAAGCGACGACTTTTTGCGTTACTCCCTTGCCTAATTGACGAGTACTTTCGGCAACAAATCCATAGGTGCTTGGTGCGGTTACGTTCGTCTGGTCGCCAAGGAGCAGTCCCTTCGTGGCGTCGGCAAAGTCGCGCGTATTCATTTGCTGTGTTGTGCACACCAACGAATCGATGACTGGTGCAGTTGGGAACTTGCGCAAGTTTTTGTATGCGATATCACTGGCTGTTGCTCGGCGCTGCACCAAGATCCGCTGCGATTCCATAACCAGATACATCTGACCAAAAAGTGCAATGAAGGCACCCAGAATAACCATCGTAACTACTACCTCAACGATCGTAAAACCGCTTTCTCTTGCCTTCACCATCTTGTGATGATTTTATCATAACCAATATGTATGTTGCTATAACAAAAACTCCCTCGTAAAAGGGAGTTTTAAGGGTGAGAAGAGACCGATTTATTCGACGACTTCGACACCCATTGAGCGTGCGGTGCCAGCGATAATCTTGACGCGGCCATCCATGTCGATGGCGTTCAGCTGGTCTTTTTTGACTTCAGCGATTGCCTCAAGTTGGGCGCGGGTAATTTTACCTACTTTGTCAGCGTGCGGCTTGCCACTACCCTTTTTGATGCCGATGGCGTCGCGAATCGCGTCGTCAACTGGCTGGCCAAGGCTCTTCCAGGCAAACGTACGGTCCTCAAAGACTTGGATGTGTACAATCACGTCTTTGCCCATGTCGCCCTTGGTTGCGTCGTTAAACGGATTGATGAAATCCATCATGTTCAGACCCCATTGACCCAATGTCGAACCAACTGGAGGTCCCGCAGTTGCGCGGCCAGCTGGGATACGGAGTTTGAGGTTACCGATAATCTTTTTTGCCATAGTATTTTCCTTTTGTACTAAATATTAATTGAAGC
>JASLCP010000049.1 GCA_030151825.1 Candidatus Saccharimonadales bacterium | reverse complement strand
GCTGCTGCGCGGTTTCTTTGGCGACCAACGCTACTTTTCGACCATTTTGGTCAGCAATGTTACGTTCGACAGCGACTTTTTGTTGCTCAAGTTTCTTTTTGATCGCACGAATTTGGTCGATGGTCGTCGCCAGCTGGTTTTGGACTGATGTACGGTAGGCTTGTTTGTCGACATATTCACCGATGCTTTTGCTACTCGCCAGCATTTCGACGGCGGTGATATGATCGTCAACATACATGCGGGCAATCGTATCACCTAGCACATCTTGATTGCGAACAATCTTTTGTTCGTTTTCTTTGATGTCGTTAGTTAGCTTGTCGTATTCGGCTTGTTTCAGGTCGATCTCTTTTTGAAGTGCGGTTCGCTCGAGCGTCAGTCGCGTCACTTCGTTCTGATACGTGTCGGCTTGCTTGCCCAGCTCGCCTGCTTTTTGCTGATAATCATCAATCTCGCGCTGAATCGCCTGAATTCGTTCATCGTACTCATCAGCCTCGACAGGGCGGACAATCATCTGCAGCGGTGTCAGGACAGCGAGAAGGATAGCCGCGGTAATGATCAGGTATTTTTGTGCGGTTTGTTTGTGTTCGGAAACTGGTGTGGTGGACCGTCGTTTCATTACATTTGATTATAGCATAAGAGTAATGATTTGTCTAGGGTGGCCCTATTATTCTTAGCCTAAAACAAAAAATAACAGGTGCATAACAGTCTATCGAGCGAAGAGATTGCTCTCATGGCTCACTAGACCTGCCTGTTATTTAGAGATAAATGTAGTAATCGTACGTACCCGCAGAGGCGCTTGGTCGTTCGCTGTAATAGCCCCAGCCCTTGCCAGGAATGTATTCGTTGTATTGACTAATACTCACCGTGCCAGCGCCAGGATTATAGCTGTTAACATAGACGATATGTCCGTATGCACCCGCCATAATTACTCCAAGTGCGTTACCGCGTGGCGTTGTCGAAACAGTAAAGCCATTGGCGCGCGCCTTGCCAGGCCACATATTGGCGTTACCCCAGTAACTTGGCGCAAATCCAGTCACCTGACCCATTTTCCATGCGGCGTAGCTCACACATTGTTTACAGCCATAGCCGAGAGGATCTTGGCCGTTGCCACCTGCGCCACCGTGCGACCATGCGTTTGCATCAACATAACAGTTGCCCACCCATGATTCGTACGGGCCAAGCGAACCAATCGGGTTCAGCGAACCACCGCCACCACCTCGACGCATCGCCGCTTGGATAGCCGCTTGCTGAGCCTGCTGCGTTTTCAATTTTTGCTGTTCACGGTCAGCCACCAAGCCACTGTAGGCTGCCTCTTCACCCTTGGTTTGGTCCAAAATCGCCTGTTGCTCAGCCTCTTTGGCAGCCAATGCCTCACGAGCATTTTTGCCCGTTTCAACTTCGCGCTGAGCAGCCACTTTTTGCGTTTCCAGCTCTTTCTTGAGCCGCTTTACCTCAGAGATAGTATTGGCCAGCTGCTTTTGTACGGTTGTGCGATATTCTTGTTTGTCGACAAAATCGCTAATATTGTTACTGCTTGCAAACATTTCGATAGCCGAAATATTGTCATCAGCATACAGACTTGCCACGATATCACCCAACGCATCCTGCGTTTTAGCGAGTTTGTCTTCGTTGGCCTTGATATCAACCACCAATTGGTCATACTTGGCCTGGCTGAGGTCGATTTGCCCCTGAATCACGGCCTTTTCGCTTGCCAAACGATCAAGCTCGCCCTGAAGGCTATTTGCCTTGCCCTGCAACTCACCTACCTTTGATTGGTATTGGTCAATTTCAGCTTGCAAAGCACGAATACGATCATCGTACGCATCGGCACTAGCCGGCTGAGACATCATTGCAATTGGTGTCGACACTAGTATAAGGAATGCGGCGGCAACAGCTGACGCTTTCGCGGCAAAGGAAGATTCCGAAACCAGTGTGGTGGTGTTTCGTTTCATCTTCCCTATCGTATCATAAGCACGATGGAGGATGCAAAGCTATTTGTAAAAATTACTATACTTTCACTATCATTTCAGCTAACACGCAGTCTGGCTACAGCTTGAGATACTTTCGTGTCGCCAGTAGTGATGAAATGACCCCAATCAGTGCCCCGGCAACAATCATTGCCATAAACACAAACGGCGCGTATACCGTGACGAGATGAATGGTCGGATCGATCTCGACGCCGTTAATAATCCGCCCCTTCATAAGATAGAGCCCCGCAATACCCAGTACCGTCGCCAGTAGCGCAGCCACAAAGCCATACACTACCGCCTCGACGACGAATGGCCCGCGAATAAAGCTTCGGTCAGCACCAATGAGTTTCATCATTTGAATTTCTTCTTTGCGGTTAAAGATAGCCATACGAATCGTATTAAAGACAATCAGTGACGAGATAACGATGAAGATGACGCTAGCAATGGCGCCAAAACGCTCGGCAAAGGTGACGCCGTCGGCGATCTTCTTGATAGCCGTGCGTCGATCGCTACTAAATGAGGGCTGCAGATCAGGGTGCTTGTGTTGCTTGTAGAGTGCGTCGTTTTTGACAAAATCATCGAGCGCTGAAGGGTTATTGATATCCTCAATCTGTACGTTGAATGTCCCAGGCAGTTTATTCGTTGCCTCGTTTAGCGCGTCAAGTGTTGCACTGTCGGCTTTGTTTTCTTGGGCAAATTTCTTTTGGGCGGCACTTGGACTGACGTACACTACCCCACGTACGCCCGGAACTTTCTCAAGCTGCTGCTTGATAGCTGCCGCCTGCGCGTCGGTCGTATCGGTTGCCACATAAATCGACATATCAACTTTGCGCTTGATAGCATCAACCGTGTCGACCAGCACTTGCCGTGCTGCAAGTGTACTAAAGATAATCAGCAGCGTTACTGTCATGACTGCAGTCGCCGCGATCGTCAGCCAGGTATTGCGGCTAAAATTATTCACGCCATAGCGCACCATGCGCATAAACGTCAGCCATTGACGACGTTTGCGCTTTTGCTGGGCGAATACTTTCGAAGTTTGTTTCTTTGCCATATTATTGCCTATAACTTCCCTGTGCTTGATCCGAGGTAATTTTGCCATGCTCGATGGTAATCACGCGACGCTTGAGTTTGTTGACGATTTCGACGTTATGTGTTGTCAGTAGTACCGTTGTGCCGTATTTATTAATCTTTTCCAGCAAGCGCACGATATCCCAGCTGTGTTTTGGGTCAAGGTTACCCGTTGGCTCGTCAGCGATAAGGATCTTTGGTTGACGCACGACGGCACGGGCAATTGCCACACGCTGACGCTCACCGCCCGATAATTGGTGAGGGAAATTCTTTTCCTTGCCCGTCAGCCCCACCAGTTCAATCACTTTTGGGACGGTATTTTTAATCTCGCGATTCGTCATCCCAGCAATCTCAAGTGCAAACGCGACATTTTCAAACACCGTACGCTGCGGCAGTAGTTTGAAGTCCTGAAACACCACACCAATTTTGCGGCGCAATAGCGGAATATGCTTATCCTTTAGCGTGTCGTAATCAATACCACCGACGACAATTTTGCCGCTCGTCGGCTTTTCTTCACGCGTGAGTAATTTTAAGAGTGTTGACTTGCCCGCTCCACTGGTACCGACAATGATCACGAATTCTTTGGGGTCAACATGCAAACTAACACGGTTAAGCGCCGGTTTCATGTCCTTTCCGTATGTCTTGGTTACCCTATCTAACAGAATCATTACTAGAATTATTATAGCATAAGTTCTGTCAGCGTAAATGACGGAACCGCTCCCTATACGTACCTCTGTTTTTATGGTACAATTATAAGTACTGACAACTCCGTGCCCTGTGATTATTTCGGCGGGGTGGCGTCGAGAAAGATCAGTGTACCTGACAGAGAGGTGTGGGATGCCCGCAACAAAACACGTGGTGGTGAGAGACACCGCAACAACCGACTATGACGAGGTTCGTCATCAGCTACGCAACACCGCCATCGACATGGTGACAGTACTTGCCAAGCAGCTTGTCGCCAATATCCGCGCTGCCTACAGCAAGCGAGGAGCTGCCGAGAAAGACCTGTCGTTCGATGAATGGCTTACTAGCCGACAAAAGCTGACAAATGTTCTGTCGTCACAAGAGTCGTACTACCGACGCGAGCTGCAGATGCTGGCAACGGTCATTGATGCAACATCCAGCCCTAAAGGCGCTCATGGCTCCAACACTGTTGGACGGCTCTTGAGTGACCATATCGCCGAACCGAATGTTGTGTGCCGACTCAGAAAAACGCTGTTTTTTAGCACACCGACGGCGCTCTAGCGAGCCGGCAAGGGAGAGCCACCTCTCTGTCCTTGTCCCCCTTTTGCGAAAAGAGAATTTCGCAGCAGAGGGACGAGCAACTACGAAATATGCGCCTCAAGATAGGCCGTCATAAATCCGTCAATCTTGCCATCCAGCACGCTAGCGGGATCTTTTTCTTCGTACTTGGTGCGAGTATCTTTGACGAGCGCGTACGGATGCAAGACGTAATTGCGAATTTGCGAACCCCAATTGGCCGATTCACCAGCTTTTAGGTCGTCGAGGCTACTGGCGTGCTGCTCCATTTGCAACTGTGCCAATTTTGAGCGTAAAATTTTCATGGCTGTTTCGCGGTTCTGCAGTTGTGATCGTTCGTTTTGAATCGCCACCACAATACCAGTCGGCAGGTGTGTGATGCGCACCGCAGAATCGGTCGTATTGACGCTCTGCCCACCTTTACCGCTACTTCGATAGACATCAATTTTGAGGTCTTTGTCGGCAATCACGACATCGTCGGGTGTGTCAATTTGTGGCAACACTTCAACCAGCGCAAAACTCGTTTGACGCAGATTATCACTATTAAATGGACTCAGACGCACCAATCGATGCACGCCATGCTCACTCTGTAACTTGCCATATGCATACGGTCCGGTGATTTCGTAGACCGCCGTTTTGATACCCGCCTCTTCACCCACCGACCGTTCGATTTCACTGACCTGCATGCCTGATTTTTCTGTCCAGCGCAGGTACATACGTTCCAACATTTCTGCAAAATCTTGCGCATCAGTACCGCCAACACCTGATGTGATACGCACAATTGCGTTGTGACCGTCATATCGACCGTTAAACAACAGTTCTTTTTTGCGCTCGGCAAACTCGTTCTCAAGCGCACTCACCTGCCCCTCAAACTCCGCGAGCAAACTATCATCGCCTAGCGCCATCAGCTCTTCGATATCACCCACCTGCATACGCAGCGTTTCCCAAGGTTCGACCATTGCAGCAGTTGCAGCCTGCTGTTTGGCGATATCCTGTGCATGCGTGGGATTGTTCCATAGTTCGGGACGAGCTAGCTCATCGTCGAGTCGGGCCAATAGCGCTCGTTTGTCATCAATCGAGAGATGTTCGTAAGCATCTTTAACACCAGCACGAAGTGTCTGTATGCGCTTTAGAAGTGGCTGCACCTTAGAGTGCCTCCACTGCAGCGATAAACTGCTCGCCGCGATCGACGTAATTTTTGAACATCCCAAAGCTGGCACAGGCCGGACTCAAAATGACAATGCTACCAGGCACGGCACTTTTGGCAGCGTGGGACACGACAGCGCGCATTGTCGTATCGGTTCCCAAGTTGCTAATGGCGTCGTATCCCGCCAAGCGAAGTGCTTGTTCAATTTTTGGCGCCTCGCTGCCGATGACAATAACCCGTGTCACCGTCGAAATCGTGATTTCTTTGGCCAATTCAGTAAAGTCGGCGCCTTTGTCAGATCCGCCAAGAATGAGAATTTTAGGCTGATCAAACGCGCGAAGTGCAGCAATTGCGCTTCCCGGCGTTGTGGCAATACTGTCGTCGTAATACGTCACATCAGCAATTTCACGAACTCGCTTGAGTCGATGCGGCAAGCCGTTGAACGATCGCAACCCCCGCTCGATCACCATACCATCTTGCACCCATTGCCACGTGGCGGCGATGGCAGCGCAAGCATTATCTAGGTTGTGCGCCCCTGGTAGTTGCAGTGCGTCAACTGAACAAAGCCGCACGTCACCATACCAAAAAGCACCGTCCGCAACGTGTGCCGCGCTGCTACTTTGATAGGGTATTTTGTTAGCCGGCGATTGCTCGGCAATACTTCGAGCGTATTCATTTTGCTCGTTAAAAATGACTGTACCATCAGCGGTTTGATGTGCGGCGATATGCGCCTTTGCGGCGACGTATTCGTCAATATTGGTATGCACATCAAGATGCTCGGGTTCGATATAGAGCACGACGGCAATTTGTGGTGAACGCACTGCATCCCACAGCTGAAAACTACTGAGTTCATAGACGACGATATCCGTCGGATTAATTCTCGCAAGCTCGGCAATAGCCGGCACGCCAATATTACCCACTAAATGAACAGTATGGCCAGCGGCGCGGAGGATGGAGGCAATCAGGCTACTAGTCGTACCCTTTCCTTTACTCCCTGTTACGCCAATGATTGGCGCAGGACATTGGGCAAAAAACTCGTTTGTACTCGACCATACGTCACCATCAGTGACGATTGCTGTCGGGGCAATTTGCGGTGAACGCACTACCCTGTCAAACCCGTTGAGTCGCGTCAGGGCATCATCACTAAACAATGTTTTAGCGCCATTTGGCACATCGGCGATTTCACGTTGATCAGCAATTGTTACATCGTGTCCTTGTGCCAAAAAATAGTCATAGTTCGCTCGGCCTTCGACGCCGTACCCTGCAATCGCTATTTTCATGTTTGGCCCTCCTATGATTTTGTAAACAACGTCGCCAATTTTTCGTTGAGCTCGATAATTTCACTTCGTTCGCCGCTACTGACGCCGGCAAGCACCGAGATGTTATGACCGATAAACTCACGCGCTGTCGAGATCATCATGTCGCGCGACGTATGCGTGATTGATTCTGGTACCTTTTCGTAATCCTTGACCACACCATCAGCAAAATAACGATTCGTATAAAAATTACTAATCTGCGCGACGGTTTGTGCACCCATTTGATGACGACCAAGTGCGTATGATTTTGCCGCATCAATCTCGGCCTCGGTGATATTACCCTCTAGTACATGACCGAGTTCACGCACGATAATATCGAATAGCCCATCGGCTGTGTCCAAATTTACTTGTCCGCCGAAATCCCAGCTACTGTCATGAAACCCGACTGACGTGTCGCTAAACATACCGTACGCCAAGCCCTTTTTGCGAGCAGCGCCATAAATTCGCGAATGCATTGTGCCGGTCAAGATATGATCAAGACAGTTCATCGCATCGGACTCTTCGTCACTGAGTTCTCGCGGCAAAATCATCGACCAGGCAAATGTCAGATTCGAGGCTTCTTTACGACGAATCAACGTTGGGTTGCCTGACTTGAATTCGTCGTGTGGCGCGTCAAATCGTTCGCCGCTCGGTAGCTCCCAATCTTCAAGCTGACGTTTGATGTCACTTTTGCGACCATGCAACTTGCCAGCAATCACAAAGCGCATATTACCTGCGGTGTGCGTTCGTCTGTGATGATCTTTGATATCGCGTAGCGTGACAGTCGGAATCGTCTTGAGTCGCTGATTAAAGGTGTAGACATCCTCACCAAGGAGCTGTTGGACTTTTGGCCATAGCACGCGATTGTGATTGTTGAGATATCCTGTTAGCTCACTGCGAACATTGCCCTTTTCTGCCTCAAGCTCTTCGCTATTAAAGCGTGGCTGGCAAATCGATACGCGCTGCAGGTCAAAAATGCGCTGCCATTCAAAATCCGCGCAATCTGCCACATAGACCATCGACATATCACTCGTATATGCGTTATGGTAGGCACCATTTTTGGTAAATTCCGCCTCAAACTCATGCTCGCTTTTGAACCGCGCATTCGCGCCAAATGCCATATGTTCCATAATGTGTGCCGTCTCGTAAATATCCTTATCAGCAACATAGCGATTCCCCGCTCGAAACTGAAACTGAAAACTCATGACGGTCGCACCTGGAACGTCAATCAATAAACCTCTGGCGCCATTCTTTAATCGCACTTCCTCGACAGTGTGTTTCATATCTCCACGCTGCCCCAGACTATTTGCGATTCTTTTTACGGTTTTGACGCTGTGCTTTTTTCTTTTTACGAGCGTCGTTCTTTACCCGATTTGCGTCGGCGACTTTTGTGGCCTTCTTAGCAGGTGAAAAATCTTTGTCACGATTATCTTCGCCGCCAGTGATTTCGTTCACACCTTTTGCGGTCGAGCTTTCAGCAAGCTGCGTCAGCTCGGTATCGTATTCTTCGGCACTTGTAACACGCACATCACTTGGACGTACATGCATAACTTCGCGTATCACCTCGTCGCGAAGCGTCCCTTGCAGACTTTCGAACAGTTTTTGTGATTCAGAACGGTATTCAACCAACGGGTCACGCTGCCCAACACTACGCCAGTGAATGCCCTCGCGTAGGTGCTGCATATTTTCAAGATGCTGCATCCACAATGTATCAAGCACCGTCAAATACACCTGACGTTCAACTTGGCGGATGATTTCGGTCGTCAATTCTTTTTCTTTATCAGCATAGAGCTTGCTGACAGCTTTCTTTGCTGCCTCAAAACGCAGCTTGTCCTTTTTGATTGCGCCAATTTCAGCAACAATCGTTTTATCAAGTGGGAATACTGCGATAAATTCATCAGCAAACAGCTTGTTGTTTTTTGCTGGCACAACAGTTAATTCACGTAGTTTTTCGGTTATCAGGCGCTTGATTTCTGGCTTGATATCGTCACCCTCAAGAATCTTGCGGCGAATCACATACACGACACGACGGTGACGGTTGATGACATTGTCGTACTGCACCACGCTTTTACGCGTATCGTAGTTATAGCCTTCGACGCGCTTTTGAGCCGATTCGAGCGTCTTTGACACCGCCTTGTTCTGAATCGGCGTATCTTCGTCGACGCCCAGTCGATCCATAAGTGCCGCGATGCGCTCACCCTGGAAAATACGCATCAAATCGTCTTCGGTCGACACATAAAATTGTGTTTCACCTGGGTCTCCCTGACGACCACCACGACCACGTAGCTGGTTATCGATACGGCGTGACTCGTGTCGCTCGCTACCGATTACCACCAAGCCGCCAAGTTCGGTCACACCCTCACCAAGCTTGATGTCGGTACCACGACCGGCGATATTGGTTGCCAGTGTAATCGCCCCTTTTTGGCCGGCCTTTTCAACGATTGCCGCCTCACGCTCGTTATTCTTTGCATTCAAGATTTCATATTGAATACCCTGTTTATCCAGATAGGCAGCAATCAGCTCGTTCTTGGCAATCGAAGCACTACCAACCAGCACTGGTCGACCGGCCTCATGGTGATGCTGAATAGCCTTTGCGACAGCTTTCAATTTGCCCTTTTCGGTCTTAAAGATGAGGTCTTCTTTGTCAACACGCGTAATTGGACGGTTTGGTGGCACCTGCACGACATCCAAGCTATAAATCTGCTGGAATTCTTCGGCTTCGGTAAATGCCGTACCGGTCATACCTGATAGTTTGTTGTACAAGCGGAAGTAATTCTGGAACGAAATCGTCGCGAGTGTCATGCTTTCTTGTAGCACCGCAACGTTTTCTTTGGCTTCAATCGCCTGATGGAGCCCCTCGTTATAGCGACGACCTTGCATCAAACGGCCAGTATGTTCATCGACAATAATCACTTCGCCATCGTTTGTCACGACGTAATCTTTATCGCGCTTGAACAGTGTCTGAGCCTTCAGTGCTTGATCCATGTGATAAACACTACGAACGTATTCTGGAGTGTATAAATTTTTTACTCCCAGCATTTTTTGAACTTTTTC
>JASLCP010000039.1 GCA_030151825.1 Candidatus Saccharimonadales bacterium | reverse complement strand
ACGAATACAGGGATAACCGAGCCGCGTGATGCCATGACATTGCCATAGCGTGTGAGGCTGATGATAGTGTCTTTGGGGTCGATGTTGCGAGATTTTGCAACGATAACCTTTTCCATCATGGCCTTTGAGGTGCCCATGGCATTGATGGGGTAAGCAGCTTTGTCGGTCGAAAGACAAACGATGCGTTTCACGCCAGCTGCGATGGCTGCGTTGAGAACGTTATCGGTGCCTAGGACATTAGTGCGAACAGCCTCCATCGGGAAGAATTCGCATGAGGGTACTTGCTTGAGTGCGGCGGCATGGAAGATAAAGTCAACGCCACGAACGGCATCACGGATACTCTCGGGATTGCGAACGTCGCCGATATAAAACTTCAACTTATCGTTATTGTAATGCTTTCGCATGTCATCTTGCTTTTTCTCGTCGCGAGAAAAAATTCGAATTTCTTTGATGTCGGTATCAAGAAAACGTTTCAGTACGGCATTTCCGAAAGATCCTGTACCACCGGTAATAAGTAGGGTTTTGCCTTTAAACATATTGCTCCCAAAGATTAGCTGCTTCTACAGATATAATACCATAACCCAGAGAAATCAGAGGTTATTTCTGGGAAAGGCGTATCGAGATTTCTTGATGAAGGTCATTGAGGCGTCGTTCGATGACCTCGAGCTTGAGCCGTGCACGGTTAACGATATAGAACAATACGACGATGGCGGTGATTTGGACGACATCGAACAGGCTGAGCGAATCTGTCTGCGTAAGGCCGTTGGCAAATAGCCAGTCGTAAATAGAGCCGGCAGAGGCAAGACCGGCCAAGATGATGACCCACATAATCAGCTGAATTAGCAGTCGTTGTCGTGATATTTTCTTTAGCTTGTATTGAGTAACGTTACTAACGATAGCCGCCAGAATAAACGTTAAGTTAAGTTGTAGTAGTTGTAAATAGCGACTCATCCGAATAGCTCTACGATGCGTCGTTTGAGGAGACTTTTGACAATATTGACAGCGTTCCAGTTGTTTTGGCCTTTACCTTTAGAGTATTCGGTATAGACTGCTTTAATCGGGTATTCGTCGATAGTCATATGCTGTTGTCGTGCACGCCAAAGCATTTCGCTACAAAATTCGTAGCCACGGGTTTTCCAGCGGAGTTCTTCGAGTGCACGACGAGAGAATATGCGAAGACCTGATTGAGAATCGGTAGAATTAATACCAAACAGTATAAAAGTAATTAGGCTGAGGCCTTTATTACCGAGCGTTTTCACGCGCGACATACCCTTTGAATCAATAAGACGGCTGCCAATCAGAAGGTCGATATTGCTGTTGTGGATCTTTTTGATTCCGGCCAGTACATCGCCCGGAGTGTGTTGGCCATCAGCGTCCATTGTTGCGGCAATAGCAAAGCCGTTTTGTTCGGCATAGCTAAGACCGGTAGCGGTTGCTCCGCCGGCGCCCGAGTTAAGAATATGATCAATCACGATAGCACCTGCCTTTTTGGCAGTAGTTGCTGTATCGTCTTTTGATGCATCATTAACAACGACAATAGTTGCGCTGAAGGCAGTTTTTTTGAATGTCGTAATCACACCTTTAATAACATCGCCAAGTACAGTCGCCTCGTTATAAGCGGGGATAATAATGCAAATTGGTGTTTTTTGTGACACTCCCATCACAGATACTATATCATATAGTAAGAAACAGGGGGTGAAATAGCGATGCGGTACAAATCGGTTGATGACATAAGGTCGGTTGATGACATAAGGGTGATGGCGACGCGGTCAAATACTTGGAAGACGAAATCGGATGGTGAGCTAGAGGTGTTATTTAACTTTTCGGCAGATGAGCTGGCGGCGTTTTTGGATGTTGAGAATACTGCCTTTGATGAACGTTCGGTAGATATCAGGGGGTTACGGTCATATACGGTCAGTCGGCTGAAAAAAGGCGCGAAAGGCGCGATGGAATGGCACAAAGCCCGAACGGAATATGTCTATGTTGTTAGTGGTTCGATACGGTGGACATGTCAAGATATCGATGGTAACGAAAAAGAGGTGATTATCGATCGCCACACAGCGGTGATGACGCCACCAACGATCATGCACGCATATGAAGTACTTGAGGATAATACGATAATTCAAGTCATTGCCAATACATTGTTCATACCCGGTAGACCCGAAACACACGATTCGTATTCACTTGAGGATTTTCAGATGAGGATGGCGGAAAAGAAAAACCCCTAGCTATCTAGGGGTTTGACTGGATTACTCCTTTGCTACTTGCGAGGGTTTTTGAGGTACAGGCCGTACCCTGACTTTTTCAACGCCTCAGCGTGCTTAGCAAGCTGATCATCGTTGATAAAGCCCTGTCGCCATGCGGCCATTTCAGGACTGCCAATGATTTGTCCGGTGCGATTTTGCAGCACGCGGACGTAGTCGGTAGCATCACTGAGACTGTCGATCGTACCGGTATCGAGCCAGACATCGCCCTGTTCGAGCGTGGTGACCTTCAACTTGCCGCGCTTGAGATATTCATCGTTGACTGATGTAATCTCGAGTTCGTTGCGCTCTGACGGCTGGACGTTTTTGGCGATTTCAACGACGTCATTGTCGTAGAAATACAGGCCAACAACGGCATGGTTTGACTTTGGCTGGGCAGGTTTTTCCTCGATTGAGGTTGCGTTACCGTGTTCGTCAAAGGCGACGACGCCGTATCGTTCAGGGTCGGACACCTCGTAGGCAAAGACTACACCGCCATCGGGGTCGGTACATTGCTTGAGATTGCTGCTGAGGTCGGCACCGTGAAAGATATTATCGCCAAGTACCAGCGCGACTTTATCGTTGCCGATAAACTCTTCGCCGATGATGAACGCCTGCGCGAGTCCATCTGGCGATGGCTGGATGGCATATTGCAGCGAAAGTCCCCACTGTGATCCGTCACCAAGTAGGCGCTGGAACTGTGCCTGATCATCTGGCGTCGTGATAATCAGAATCTCGCGGATGCCAGCCTGAATCAGCGTGGTTAGCGGATAATAAATCATCGGTTTGTCATAAATCGGCATCAGCTGCTTGCTGATTGCTTTGGTGATGGGGTGAAGGCGTGTGCCTGAACCACCGGCTAGGATAATACCCTTCATAATCATTTATTCTCCTCTGTTAGGTAGCTAGAAAGAGCATCTTTCCAGTCACGTGGGACGAATCCCGTATTTTGTATTTTACCAATATTTAGCGTACTTTGTAAAGGCCTTGGGGCAATACCTTCTTTGCCTCGGTAATACTCTTCGGTAGTAACAGGAGCGACATCATCGGCTGATTTGCCACTGTGTTGATAAACGAGCTTGGCAATATCGGCCCAACTAGCAGATTCACCGCTGTTTGAAAGATTGTAGGTTCCGAATGGAGCATGTGTACTGACGAGGTGTTTGATGCCCGCTGCGAGGTCGGATGTAAAGGTGAGTCGGCCGATTTGATCGTCGACGACACTTGGCTGCACACCTTTCTCGGCGAGTGATTTCATGGTGTGTACAAAGTTATTGCCGTCACCGATGACCCAGCTGGTGCGGGCAATATAATGATGGGGCGCAGTGGCGGCGGCGATGTCACCAGCTGCTTTTGATTGACCATAGACGCCTAGTGGACTGAATGGTTCGTTTTCGTCGTGGGTATTATGCGTGCCGTCAAAAACATAATCGCTTGACACCTGAACAAGTGTGATGTTGTTGGCGATGGCTATTTTTGCGAGGTTCGCGACAGCAACGGCATTGATATTCCAGGCAGCCTGACGACCTTCGGGCGTTTCAGCTAAGTCAACAGCAGCCTACACTGCTGT
>JASLCP010000017.1 GCA_030151825.1 Candidatus Saccharimonadales bacterium | reverse complement strand
GAACCCCCGAATGCATGGACCAAAACCATGTGCCTTACCACTTGGCCACACCCCATCGGTATGATTGCCCGTGAGGACGTAGACTATTATAACACAGATACGAGCGAATGCACGAATGAGATAAGCATAAGCGGTGTATTGACAATAAATAATTACTATTGCATATTACTAGCGAAAGTGGCAGAATGGTGGCATGGAACAATTCAGGTCGTCGACGCCGGAACCTGAATCACTATGGATCCCCGGCATATCACTTGATGACGACTTCCCTGCTATCACTGTTGATGCGCTACGCAATCAGTTTCGAGGACTTCTAGAAACTGGCGCGGCAGTGACTGATGTTGACTCAATCTTGGGGACGTTGCGTGTACCGAATCCTGACGAACGTATCACCGGCATTGTATCAATCGACTTGTGCGAAGTGCTGCGCTATACCGCCCGTGGACTGGCAGCGTGTGGTGGCAAAGAAGATTACGACGGATCGAACTATATCAATGCCTTGTGGGCTGATGAACGGTTTATGAACGATATTATCCATGCCGACAACACCATTCAGCCGATTGTGCAGGTGATGATGAATAACAATCATGTCGAACCGATTCAGGGTATCCAGATGATTGCTAACTATATCCGTGATTGGCGTGCGCAAGGTGTGTACTGCATCGCCAATACGTCGACAGCATCAGGGTGCGAGGCGGCGACAGTGCGCTTTTTGCAGCGATACACGCCAAATTGTTTTGATGGTATTGTCTTTCCGCGTAATCCTGATGGTCGCGGCAAAACAACAAAAGCTGCTGCGCTAAAACAAGTATTGACGCAGCTTGATGATTTTGGCTTTGTACCTGATTTTGCTTTGCATGTCGACGATACAACTCATCACATTAGCTCGATGCTGACCGAGCAACCACACGAACGCATGCACTTGTTTGTGCCCGCTTACCCCGAGAATATTGCTGTGTCGGCTCTTGCGGATAACATTACTCGTTCACGCACGCCGCTTGATTCGTTTACGGCGATGCACTCGTATATTTCTGATCGCGTTTACGCTTAAAGCTAACACAGAAGCATAAAAAGTATTGACAGTCGACATATGCCGATGTACGATAGTACTTGTGTTTTTGGAATTTTGCCCACATGAACACAAACGGCAAACAAAAGCACAAGCATTGCCTATGGCTATTTAATCAGAAATAACCTAGGTTGAATAGGAGGAAATCTATGAAAATCAAAGTAATTTTTACGACACTTGCTATTGCGGTAGCAACAGTGGTGTTTGGCGGCTCGGCAGCTCATGCCCAGTCGGCAGAAAACAAGGTGACGGTGAATGCCGGCGACACGCTTTCGTCAATTGCCGATGCACACCAAACAACCTACCCGCGACTGTTTAATGCCAACGAATCCATTGCCAACCCTGACGTGATCAATGTCGGTCAGGAAATTCGAATTCCAGCAGCTGATGAAGAATTGCCTGACCGTATGGCGGCAATTGTTAGCGCACCGATTGCGGTTGCAGCACCAGTTGCGCAAGCGCCACGATATACCGCAGCGGCTGCTCCATCTGTTGCTGGCGGAAGTGTCTGGGACCGTTTGGCGCAATGTGAGGCTGGTGGCAACTGGGCTATTAATACCGGCAATGGCTATTCGGGCGGCTTGCAATTTGCCCCCGGTACTTGGACTGGTAACGGTGGTGGCGCCTATGCCCCGACTGCAGCACAGGCTTCTCGTGAGCAACAAATTGCGATTGCTGAGAAAATTGTTGCCAAAAGTGGCTACAATGCATGGCCAGCATGTGCTGACAAGCTCGGTCTTCGCTAGATCTGTCTATCCTGCTCAAAATCCCCTTCGTGCACCGGAAGGGGATTTTTTATTGGACGTTGTCAGATAGCCACGCCATATACGAAGCTTTTTCTTCGAGGAGCATGGCTAGGCCAAACCCAGCGACAAATGATGTATGCTGTTCGGGTGTCGTCATCGCCAGATGGTTAGTCAGCGCATCGATAATGGCATCGTGAGGGGTATGATATGGGTCGTACGTCTCGTCGAGTACCGGCTGCATCGTGGTCAGGTCATTTGCACAGGCCTGATGATAGGTGTGCCAGTTATAGCCAAGCTGTCGGAGCTGGCGGTAGGTGTCAGTCGATTGACTATCACCAAGATAGGGCAAGAGCTCTGACTTGAACGCTTCGGTCATAAAAATCATGGCATAATTGGTGTCGATGGTGCGATTGGCAAGTTCGAGTCCCACGACAAACCCTGTGTCGATGATATCGATGTTCTCCATGAATGCTTGTGGTTTCTCCATGCAGAGTGGCTCGAGTTGGTGGATCGTTCGTGAATACAGCGCTGCGGTGGTCGAGTAGGAAACAGTTTCGTACAGATCTTGTACATAGGCAGAGGCGTTACCCTGGTAGTCAGTCAATAGTTCTTGGCGCATAGTGAATGAGGCTTCGATACTGCGATATTGATGAATGTCTTCGAATGTTGGCGCGATGGCATGAGTGACAATCGTGTCAAAGTTGATTGGTTCGGGTGACGTCTGTTCAGGCGAGGTCATTATCCTTCTATTATATCATAAATTATGTATTTATTCAACTATGATGGAGTGCATCACGATAGAGCGAGCCTTCAGAGACGCGGTCGACAACCTCATGAGCACTGGTGATGACGACGTAGGCGTGCGGGTCGATAGTGCGAATAGCCGTTTTGAGCTTTTGCTCGTCAAACCGCGTGATGACGGCCAGCATCATGCCGTGTGGCTCGCGTTTGTCATCACCTTCACGGATATAGGTAACAGGTTCTTTGATGAGTTGGTTGATGATATCGCCGATTTCGTGGGTGCGCATACTGACAATCCACATGCAGCGATCTTCGTTCAGGCCTTCGACAGTTACATCAATGGCTTTGTGAGCGATAAAGTAAGCAATTAGTGAGTACAGTGCTTGCTCCCAGCCAAAGACAAATCCGGCTAGCGTGATAATAATGCTGTTGATTGCCATGATTGCCTCGCTGACCGAAAAAATCGTTAGTCGATCAATCATCACGGCAACGGTGTCGGCGCCGTCAATAATACCGCCATAGCGGAGCACAATTCCGACGCCGAGCCCGACAATGACGCCACCAAAAATCGCTGCCAAAATCGGTACGTCAGTTAGTCCGTGTTCGACGTGGATAAATGTTAATGAGGCGAGCATGGCGATACCGAGTAGTGATAGTGCGGTAAATTCACGTCCAAACTTTTTGTATCCAAGTGCGACAAACGGAATGTTGAGTATCACTAGAAAGGCCCCGAGCGGTAGGCCTAATAATTTGGCAGCGATAATTGACAGACCGGTCACTCCCCCATCGAGCAGCTGATTGGGCAATAAGAAAAACTGCAGCCCGACTGCAGTAATAATGCTCCCACATATGACCAGTAATACTTGCTTGATACGTTGGTACGGTATAATCGTCTCCTTTTTCTGTTTTTATTGTACCATGTCAGCGCGGTGATTTATGATACAGTAGAACTATAAAGGGGGCGTGACAACAGCTATGAAGATTTGGCCATTTGGTCGCAAACAAACAATAGAAGAAATCGACGAATTGACATTGCCCAAGGTCGAGAAATTCGGTGAAATGTTGACGCCGAATATGCGGGCGCTGCGTATGGCGATGACGATGGCCGATCAACTACTATCGATGGGGGTATCGGCTAATAGTGTGGTGTCGAAAGTACTTGACGTTACCGATACCTATTGCGAAAAGCCGGTGCATATCGATATTAGCGCCAATGTCGTGATGGTGTCGCAGCTTCGCGGTGTCGAAAAAGAGCCGCTGACGCTGATTCGTCCGGTCGCGCCACGAGACATTAACTATATGGTGATTCAGGCGGTACAAAACCTGATTTTTGAAATTAGTAAAAAGCAGCATACGCTCGATGAGGCTGAGGAGCTACTAGAGGCGATTATCGCCAAACCAAAAACTTTTCCCTGGTGGGCAATTATGGTGGGAAATGCCTCGATTGTGGCCGGCGTGACACTGATGTATACCAGCTCGTGGCAAGCGATTGTGACGACATTTTGTATTGGTATTGTGATCGATCGATTGCTGGCAGTGTTGATTAAATGGTCGATACCACCGTTCTTTCGGCAAATTATTGCTGCCGCATCGATTACGATGATTGCGGCAGGAATTAATGCAATTGCGGGTCATGGCGTGACGTTTTTTGCTGGTATGAATCCGACGCTACTCGTTGTTGGTGGCGTGGTGATGTTGGTGGCTGGATTGGTCATTGTGGGAGCGATTCAGGATGCGATTGACGAATACTATGTGACGGCCAATGCAAGGATTAGCAAAGTCTTTATGCAGACAATTGGTATTGTGGTGGGTATTTTGGTCGGGCTATATACGGCGCGCAAGTTCGGTATTGGCATTGCGGTGTCCGCCGAGCCATTGACGCTGAATGCACTGGAAATGCAGATTGTCGGTGCGGCGATCGCAGCGGCTGGCTATGCCCTATCGGGACAGACGAGACGCCGTGCGATCATTGGTGTCGGGCTGATTGGTGGTGTGGGTCTCTTTATTATGATGTCGGTGGTGACAACACTTGGCGTGTCGTATGTACCAGCGAGTGGTATTGCAGCGCTCTTTATTGGGGCGTCGGCGTCGATTATTTCTCGTTTTTGGCGGACACCGTCAGTCGGAATTATTTCGGGCGGAATTGTCCCGTTGGTACCTGGGTTGATGCTGTATACGGCATTGATGCAAATCATTCGCTATCCACCAGGCGATCCACTATTTTACCAATCGTTAGGAACGTTATTCACAGCAGGTGCGGTGGCGCTAACGATTGCTGCCGGTGCATCACTGGGAAGTATGGTGGGTCGCCCGCTGCGTCAGACGGTGGCCCAAGAGCGTAATACCACGGCTTTTTCTGAGTTTATGCGACGACAGTTATTGCCCCGCCGTCCAGTAGTTGACATTGCTCATTTGGCATTGGGGCGATTGTGGCCGCGTCAGAGCAAGCGTCGCGATGAAACGATCAAAGACGATACTCGATTTGACGATACTACCGAATAGCCATGGCCGATATCATTTTGCACAAAACGTATCGTGGTATTACAGACGAAAACTGTTTGCTATGGTGTCATGGGACGGTCGGACTTGAGCACAAAAAAGCGCGAGCATTTCGCTATCCGCTATGGAAGTATGCTCACGTTAGTCATCGTGTAGTGCAGTGTGTTTGTCTGAACTGTAACATGCAGTTTTATGGTGATTTGGCCACGGGCGTACCGCTATTAATTCCGGTGGTGCGTCGTGATACGTATTTTGCAGTATCGATTGCCGTGCGAGTAAATGGCCGCTTGCAATCGCTGCGCGGTGAAGTGATGCGGCCGTTTCGCCGTGTGACCCAGGCGATGTTAACTGACGAAACGCGGCAGTTCATTGATTTGGTGCAGTGACAATTACTTGTTATACGCTAGAGATTTCGATGAATAACCGTCGATTCTTGACGGGTGTTCGCAGGCATTCCCCCTGACCCACAGACGGTGATAGTTGCTTTTGTGCCGAGTGGAGACATTCCTACGCACGTAATAGGACCGGCGCAGTCAAAGCCGCTCATGTTATTAACCTGTGCTTGGTAACTTTCGGTTAGACGATCTTTGGCGTCGAATGCCGCGGCAAGGTCTTGTTCGAGTGGCGATAGCTGTTTTGTTTTGTTGCGGTCGAGACTGTTGCTGCGAGCAGTGCGGGGGCTGGCAAAGAGCGCTCGTTTTGCGAGATCTTCTACTTCGTTATATTTGTCGGCGATGTTGGACTCCATGGCGCAAATGGCGGGACATTCCCTGCATTTGTCAGGGACGATAAGGTTGTTCGAGAAAACGTTTTCAAACTCATTCATATTACTATTATATCATAATATGTATTAAAAGTACATGAGTACACTTGAGCACTGACGGTTGTGTATGTGCTAGTTTTTATCAAGCTCAGCAAATTTTTCGGCCATGGTCGGGTTGCCGCGGGTTAGTTTTTTGATCGTGAGGTCCTGGGCTTTGTCGTTGGCAAGGCGCAGGTTGTTTTCGCTGGATAGTAAGGCTTGTTTGGTTTTTTCGAGCTGCTTGATGGTTTTGTCGATCCCCTCAATCGCTTCGCCAAAGCGGCGACCAGCTAGTTCGTAGTTGCGGCCAAAGGCGGTTTTGAATTCGTCCATATTTTTTTCGAAGTTGGTGATGTCGACA
>JASLCP010000010.1 GCA_030151825.1 Candidatus Saccharimonadales bacterium | reverse complement strand
GTTGAAACGACGAATGATGTTTTCGTTCGCTTCGCGTTCGTCTTTACGTGTTACTTGTACCATATCGTTACCTATTGTAACAGATATCGCTGTCAGTGACAACACCCTGCTCAAAAATATCCTTCGCCCCTCCCCGAAACATTGACTTTTTATTATTCTTATGCTAATATAACATTATGTCTGAACGACCAAACACACACAATATGCACAACAAAGAAACGAATAACAAGCTAAAGAAGAAGGTTGCCGCAGGGCTCCTGCTGGCTGCCGGTGGCGCAACCGCGTTCCTTGGTATGGGTGAAAAATCCACGGGACACATTCCTTCCCACTCAATTGAATGGACGGTTGAAGATTCCATCCCCGAAGGTGGCAGTGTCGCCGAAACCGTATACCGGCTTGTCGATAAAACCAGCCTCAGTGAAAGCCTCAGTGGAAGTCAGCAAACCGAACTGATGGACTCGGCAAAAGATGCCGACCGTGAGTACCGTCATACCATGCAAGCCTCACCTCATGAGGGTACAAAAGTTGAAATTCTTAGCGGTGACTTTGATGACGACGCAGAAACGGACTATCGTGTTCATGTTTTTGATGCACATGGTGATGAGCCGCACCTCCACCAAGCCACTCCTGACAACAAATAGTTCATATTTATTCGATTAATTCGAGATGCAGTAGTCGCCCTTCGATCGTGCGGCGCCCCTGCCATTCATTAATGATAGGCTGAAACCACACATTCACTCGCTCGCCCGGCTGTACAAAAAAATGTTCGGGCGCGCTAAACGCCAGGAATTGCACTGTCCGTCCATCCACGTCCTGCAGCTCTAGCTTAACATGCTGCGCGTCGGCACCCATTCGTCGCTGATTCATCACTAAGGAATTTTCGAGATACAGTACCGGCTCGGGGTTACCGTTCCCGAATGGTTCGAGGCTCGCCAGTTGACTAATCAACGTTTCATTTAACACATCTAGCGTTGTTATAATAACATCGTATCGTGGTAATAATAACGACGCTTGATCAGACAGTTTTTGCGCTACATAAAATTCGTTCACTCTTTTGCGGAAGGCGGCAATATTGGCTGTCGGCAGTGTCACCCCGGCTGCTAATTTATGTCCGCCACCTTTCGTAATAATGTCATCAGCGGCACGGATGGCATCGGCAGCACTAAAATCACCGTAGCTCCGTGCTGAACCCTTTGACTCCTCGCCCATTTCTTCTAGTATGTAGGTCGGTTTTTTGTACTTTTCAAGCAGCTTGGCTGCGACAATACCGATAATTCCGTGGTTCCATCCTTCATGGCTAACCACAAGAACATGGTCATTTTTAAATTGTTCAGCTTGAATAATTGCTTCTTTAAAAATCTTGTCTTGGTCAATTCGCCTTGTCGTATTAAGCACGTCCAGCTGCTGTGCCTTTTCAAGCGCCGGCATTGGCTCGGTAGCACGTAGCATATCCAGTGCATGCTGCGCCGTTTCGAGCCGCCCCGCTGCATTCATCCGTGGCCCTAGCCCAAACCCAAGATGTCGTGCATTCACCTGCTCTGGCTCGATCTTGGCTACCGCCATCAATGCCTTTAATCCTGGTCGACGTGCCTTTGCCATCACCTTTAACCCCCAATACACATTCGCTCGGTTCTCGTCGACCAACGTCACAACATCACACACCGTCCCCAGCGCCACCAAATCAAGCAGCCACTTCTCTTGCCCTTCCGGCAATCCGTCCAGCCGCGTTTGTAGCGCCTGCACCAACTTGAACGCCACCCCGCAGCCTGCTAGATCTAAAAACGGATATACCCGTCTTGATCCAGAAGAGGATTCCGTGACTTTTAAAATATACCCTTCATACGCCTCGGGATAGTCCTGCAACAGGCGCTTTGGATTAATGACTGCCACTGCGGGTGGCTGCACCGATGCCACATTATGGTGATCCGTCACAATCACATCGACACCTAGCTCGTTCGCCCGTATAATCTCTTTCTCGCTCAAGCTCCCACAATCAACGGTAATAATCAGCTGCGCACCCGTCGCCGCAATTTTCTCAACCGCCTCGACCGTCAGTCCATAGCCTTCAACAAAACGGTTCGGAATAAATGCATCAACGTGCAAAAACCCAAACGACTCAAACGCGTCGAGCAAAATCGTCGTGGCCGTTAGCCCATCGATATCATAATCACCATAAATCGTAATGCGCTCCTGATCGTCATGAGCGCGCACCAATCGTTCGACTGCCGCCGCCATATCTGGCAACAAAAACGGATCATGCTTGTCATCATAGCTAGGATTCAAAAAAGCATCGCGTTTTCGCCCGGTCAGGCCGCGTGATGCCAGTAGCTCTTCGAAAATGCCCATTTAGTTCGGTTGGATATCGGTTGCTGAACGTTTTGATCGGCCGCTTTGTTGCTGCGATTTGATGACGATACTTTGCAATTCTTTGAATATGACAAACTGTTTATTTGTCGAGTAGATTTTGGTATTGCCCTGTTTTTCACTCAGCAAGAAACCGATTTTTTCGAGACGTTTGAGTTCGCGTTGAATATTACCAGGGTCTTCCTTGATTAGTTTGGCAAGACCACGTACGTGCGTACGAAAGTCAGGATACTTGGCGTATACTACTACAATCTTTCGTCGTACCCGTGAGGTAATAAAAACGTCTAACATTGCTCTCCCTTTATTAAGCGCCTCTGTCGCTATCGTTACTCTCTAGCTTACACTTTCTTACAACATTCTACAAGAGGCTTTGTGCAATTATTAAATAATTCTTTATCGCCAGTTGAGAACAATTTCGTTAATTTTGGCAATCGTCTCTTCGTGGCTTGGCACATCATTCACATTATAATAGTGATCGGTATCAAGATAATTCTCTTTCACATCAAGGATATGAAGCTCATCGGCATAGGCGTGCATTTTATCAACTACTGCAACATCAACCACCGGTGACGCAATAACAAGTCGATTCATTCGAATTGGTTTTAAAAAGTCGAGCGCAACATCAAGTACTGCCACGCTGTTGAGACCGTCTGCTACGAGAATAACCGTTCGGTCGCGCAGCATGTCGTGATCAATAATACCGCCATCACCAATAAGCTTGTTTATCTTACTGTACGCTGTACGCTTTGCCTCCTCAAGATAGCCGTGGAATTCTGATGAATAGGCCGATTGCTCACCCTCGGATAGCTGCGAGCTAAAGGTAAAATCACCCGACTGCGACATCGCACCAAAGGTCTGGCTCTCGCCAGGCACATCAATTGTTTCGTAGATTAGCATCGTTAATATACAGTGCAGCTGCGCAGCAATTTGCTCGCCGACCTGCACACCACCATCGCTCAACGCTACCACAGCACAATCTTCGTAACGGTATTGTTGCACTAATTGTTCGGCTAATAATTGCCCCGCCTGGGAGCGACTTTCGAAATACATCATATAAACCAAGTATAATATATAGCGTGCAGTATTACTATGAGGTGGCACCAATGCGGATTGCTCGAGCTGGGAGTGATACGTTTACCTATGGGAGCGACGTGCCGCTAGCTATCGGACATATCGTTGTGATTGAGCTTGGCAAAAAGGAGGTCATCGGTGTCATTATCGCAGCCACCGAAAAACCTTCCTTTGTTGCAAAACCAATTGTCTCTCGTGTCGAGGAAAAGCCTCTTCCCGAAGGACTAGTACAGACAGCTCAGTGGATGGCAGCGTATTATGCAACACCGCTCGCAACAGTACTTCAAACGATACTTCCTCGAGGGTTGCAAAAAACTCGTCGTTCTCGGCCACAGACGGCACACATCTCTCGCCGAGAACGAACACATTTTGTACTCAACTCCGAGCAACAAGCAGCGGTCAAAACAATCATGACAAGCTCGCCGGGTACGACGCTGCTCCATGGTGTCACCGGATCTGGCAAAACACAGGTCTATATCGAGGCAGCTAAACAAACGCTCGCAGCCGGCCGTTCGGTCATTCTGCTCGTTCCTGAAATCGCCCTCACCTCGCAGCTGGTCGACGAATTCTCACACCACTTTGATGACATCATTCTTACCCACTCAAAACAGACCGAGGCAGAACGCCACCTTGCATGGCGCGAGGCGCTCACCGCTCCCATTCCGCGCGTCGTTATTGGCCCGAGGTCGGCACTGTTTATGCCACTGGCTGATGTTGGCCTGGTTGCCATTGACGAGGCGCACGAACCAAGCTTTAAGCAAGAGCAAGCCCCGCGCTATTCAGCGCTCCGTGTCGCGAGTATTCTTGCGCATCATCAAGCGCCGGCTGGTCGCGTCATCCTCGGTAGTGCAACACCACTTGTCAGCGACTATTATCTGGCACTCCGCTCGAACCGTCCGGTTATCGAACTCTCAAAACGAGCGCGCGACGATGCTACACCACCCCAGATTATCGTCATCGACTCGACCAAACGCGAATCGTTTAAACAGCATCGTTTTTTATCCGACGTGCTCCTTAGTCACATCGACGCGACACTCCAAAATGGCGAGCAAACACTCCTCTTTCATAACCGCCGCGGTAGTGCTAGCACGACGCTTTGCGAGCAGTGCGGCTGGGTCGCTACCTGTCCACGCTGCTTTGTGCCGCTGACGCTTCATGCCGATCGCTACTCGCTTGAATGCCATATTTGCGGACACAAAGAGCGCATGGTCACCAGCTGCCCCGTCTGCCAAAACGCCAATATTATTCATAAGGGTATCGGTACAAAACTCATCGAAAGCGAGCTGCAAAAACGCTATCCTCATAAAACAATTGTTCGGTTTGACGCCGATACCACAAACGAAAATACCGTCAATAAACGCTACGCTGAATTGTATGATGGCAGTATCGATATTATTATCGGTACTCAAGTTATCGCCAAGGGACTCGATCTGCCACACCTGCGGACGGTTGGTGTTGTTCAGGCTGACGCTGGGCTAAGTCTGCCTGACTACGGTGCCTCAGAACGCACCTTTCAGTTGATTGCGCAGGTTGTTGGCCGCGTGGGACGATCACATCATGCCACCACAGTAATTCTGCAGTCATACCAGCCAACTCACCCTGCTATTACCGACGGTATCGCGCAGCACTACCAGCATTTTTACGACACAACAATTGCCGAGCGAAAACGTGCACTATTTCCACCGTTTGTCTTTTTGATGCGACTGACCTGTGTGTATAAAACCGAAACTGCCGCCGTTCGCAACGCACAGACGCTCGCCCGCACGCTCAAAGCCAAAGCAGTCGCTGGCGTGACAATTTTCGGCCCCACCCCCGCCTTTTATGAACGCCAACACGACACCTATCGTTGGCAACTCATCGTAAAATCAGCCACCCGTGCCGACCTTATCGCCTTAACAGCAAACATTCCGGCGACACACTGGCACGTCGAACTCGACCCAATCAGCCTCCTGTAGTCACGCTCTTCTCTATCTGTTATACTGAGAGGGATTTATGAAAAAAGAAGACATCATTACGCTCCCTAACGAGCATCTCCGGCAAAAATCGAAGAAGATTCATGTTGTTACCGCCGAAACACTATCACTTATCAAAGATATGACCGACGCTGCGCTGGATTGGGAAGATAGTCGTCCGCACGAAATTAGCGCCGCACTCGCCGCTGTGCAAATCGATCGACTCGACCGTGTAGTGATTATTCGTAGTGATTTTGATGACAAAAATACCCGTGATTTTACAGCGTTGATTAATCCTGAAATTGTAAAATATGAGGGTGAAAAAGTCAGAGACTACGAGGGTTGTCTCAGCGTCGGCGGCGTATACGGAAAAGTACCTCGCTATAGCAAGGTACGCATCAAGGCAATGACCCCCGAAGGTCAAGAGATCCGCCTAAAAGCCGAGGGATTTCTTGCGCGCGTCATCCAACACGAAATCGATCACACTAACGGTATCGTCTTTGTCGACCACATTCGTGACGACAAAAAAGCATTTTACACACTCGACGAGAAAGGCGAGCTTCAACCACTCGATTATGACGAACATATCAACGCCAATCGTATTCTTTGGGACTGAGGATTTTAGTCTCGCTTCACTCCGCGCACTTGTTGAGGCGGAGTTTTCGGTAGTACTCGTCGTCACAAAACCTGACAGCAAGCAAGGACGGGGCCACAAACTCAGCGAGCCGGCCGTTAAAACATATGCTACGGCCCACAACATCCCTGTCTTGCAGCCCCGAAACATGACCGAAATTATCGACACTGTTTCGGTAATTGATCAACCAACCGGTGTGCTTGTCAGTTATGGAAAAATTATTCCTCAGTCGATTATCGACCTCTTTACTCCTGGCATCATCAACGTACACCCCTCACTCTTGCCGCGCTATCGCGGTCCATCACCGATCGAATCAGCCATCCTCCACGGCGACCGCGAAACAGGCATAAGTATTATGCAACTATCAGCAAAGATGGATGCGGGACCGGTATATCATCAAATCACCTTTCCGCTTACCGGCACCGAAACAAGTCCCGAACTCTACGATACTCTGGGACAGCGTGGCGCGGACGAATTAACACAAACACTCCCCGCCATTATCGACGGCTCACTCCAGGCGACCCTACAGGATGATATGACCGCAAGCTACTGTTCACTCATCTCGAAAGCAGATGGCATCATCGACTGGCACCTCCCTGCCACACAAATTGAGCGCACGATTCGTGCCTACGCTGACTGGCCTCAAAGCCGCACCACTATTGCCGGCATTGACTGCATTATTACCGCAGCCACCGTCGCTCACACTCCCCAGACAGCCCCTGGGTCCGTGACGATTGACGGCACTACTCTACTGATCGGCACTGGTGATGGTCAACTGATTATTGACGCACTCAAACCAATCGGCAAAAAAGAAATGCCCGTACAGGCATTTCTTGCGGGATATCAATCCCAGTTTCAGATGTAAATCTACGGGGTAGCTGGCGCACTAGTGTCGCCACCACCAAGAATCGCTTCGCGGTTGCTCGTGATTTCTTGTTTGAGTTCATCAAGTACCTGCGCAACAACTTGTCGGTAATCAGGACGGTTCACCTCGAGCCATTTAGTCGCAACGAACTCTGCCTTGAGGTTTTGGTCATCAGCAGCAAGGCCAGTCGACTGCTGCATTCGTTGAAACACCTGATCTTCGGTATAATTCGGCACAAATTGCTGGATCCACGCATCAATTGTTGGCATATCGCGGTCAATCACTTTCTCGAATTGCTCGAGCTGCTCATCACTTAGACCGTCGCTCAGTCGTGTGCCAACACGAAGTTCAAGCTCTTCGTAAATATGCTGCAGGAATGGCTGTTTTTGATCCTCTGGAAGGTCATTCAGGCCGATGTCTGCCAAAAATTTATCATCTAGTTGGAACATATGGTTCTCCTTAACAGGACTTTAGGTGTTCTTGTCTATCCCCTATTGTATCATGTCGCCTTCTGGGGACAACTAGTTCAGCGTTCTTTTGACCAGTTCGCGGGTAAAGAACTCAACGGTATCGCCCTCTTCGAGGAGTACTTTCTTACTCGTCTTGAGACTAAAGCCACAGAGCTCACCTTCGAATACTTCTTTCGCCTCTTGCTGACCGCGCTGGACTTTTGTCACTTCCGTTTCAGCAATCTCTTCATCACCACGAGTCACCCGCGCCAACACGCCTGGTGTCGCTTTGCCTGAAGTCACCTCGCCACCGGCGATAACTTCTTCCTTCAATGTACGGAAGATACCCTTAATCGTCAGTGTGCCAATTTGCGTTTCGACCACTTCTGGTGCAAGCAGCACTTCCATTGAGGCGCGTGCGTCATCAAGTAATTCGTAAATCACCTTATACATACGTACCTGTACCTTGTCACGCTGTGCCAGACGTTTAACTGCTGGTGACATATCAACATTAAAGCCATAAATAATGGTGCTTTCATCGGCTGCAAGACGAATATCATTTTCTGAAATATTACCGACACCACTACCAATAATACGCAGTGTCACTTCGCCGCCAGCATCAAGGAGTCGCAAGCTATCCATCACAGAAGTCAGCGATCCTTGCACGTCGGCTTTCACAATCACCTTCAACTCTTGTGATTCGTGCTTTTGTGTCATCATCTTAAGCAGATCAGCGCCCGTCACATTTGTGCTGGCCGCTTCACGTTCACGATCAATACGCGCCTGCGCTGCTGCATGTCGGGCCTCTTTATCACTCTTAACGATTGAAAATACGTCACCAAATTGCGGTAACTCCTTGAACCCGGTAATAGTAACCGGCGTCGATGGGCCAGCTTCTTTGAGTGGCTTACCCGCAAAATCAAGCAGTGTTCGCACCTTGCCATATGCCGTGCCAGCAACCAAATAGTGCCCTGGCTTGAGCTTGCCGTGCTCGACAAGCAGCCCAACAACCGAGCCACGACCTTGCTCCATGTGTGATTCAATCACTAGGCCTTCAGCAGGGACATCAACATCAGCACGAAGCTCTTCCATATCAGCCACGAGGAGAACAGTATCGAGCAAATCATCAATCCCCTTGCCCGTCTTGGCGCTCACTTCAACCATTGGCACATCACCACCCCAGCCTTGCCGATCAGCGACAACGCCCTGCTCGGCAAGTTGCCCCATGACCATACCGGGATTAGCGGCCTCTTTGTCCATTTTGTTAATAGCAACGACCATTTTAGCGTTCGCATTGCGCGCAAAACGAATTGCCTCAATCGTCTGTGGCATCACGCCATCATCGGCAGCCACCACAATAATAACAACATCAGTCAGCGTCGCACCGTGTTGGCGCAAAGCAGCGAAGGCTTCATGCCCAGGCGTATCGAGCAAGGTAATCGAACGGTTATTACGGATTGTCTGGTATGCACTAATGTGCTGCGTAATACCTCCGGCCTCACCTGCCGCAACATGATTGCTCATGATAGCATCCA
>JASLCP010000062.1 GCA_030151825.1 Candidatus Saccharimonadales bacterium | reverse complement strand
CTCCTGCTCACGATCCAAACGACTTTGAGGTAGGGCAGCGTCACGATCTCGAACGCCTACAGGTAATCGGCTACGACGGCAAAATGCAAAATGTCCCACCAGAATTTATGAAACTCGACGCTGATGAGGCACGCAAAAAAACACTCGAGGCGCTCAAACGAGAGGCGTTGCTGCGCGGTGAAGAAGAAATCATCCACACGGTCGGCTACGACTACAAAAGCGGCCTCCCGATTCAGCCACTCATCAAGGACCAATGGTTCATTAGGGTAAAGCCGCTGGTAGAAACCGCCAAAAAGGCTATTGAAGACGACAAAATTACCTTTTATCCTGCCAGTAAAAAGGCTGCCTTGTTGCAATATTACGATAACCTCCGCGACTGGAATATCAGCCGTCAAATCCCATGGGGTATCCCAATTCCAGCCTTCCAAAACGTTAACGACCCTGATGATTGGATTTTTGATACTAATGTCAATGAAGAAACAATCGTTGTAAATGGTACTACATATAGGCGTGAAGAAGATACCTTTGATACCTGGTTTAGCAGTGGTCAGTGGCCGTTTATCACCACTGACTACTTGCCACAAGGTGATCTGAGCCGTTTTTATCCAACCAGCGTACTAGAAACCGGTTTTGATATCCTCTATCCGTGGGTAGCTCGCATGATTATGCTCGGCCTCTATGCTACCGGAGATGTCCCATTCCGTGACGTCTATCTTCACGGGCTCGTCCTGGACGAAAAGGGACAAAAAATGAGCAAATCAAAGGGCAATGTCATCAACCCAATGGAGGCCATCACCGAATACGGCTCTGACGCCTTGCGGCTCGGTATTGTTGCCGCTCGAAGTGCCGGCCAAAATCAAGCCTTTAGTCTGAATAAGGTTGTTTCAGGACGCAACTTCTGCAACAAACTGTGGAATATCGCTCGGTTCATCGAGGCCAAGCTGCCCGCTGACTTTGTCCCCGAAATACCGGTTGCCGAATCTTTGGCCGACCACTGGATTGTTCGTCAGCTTGATACTGCCGCCAAAGAGATCGCTGATCAGATAGAGAAGTACCGCTTTGCTGAGGCGAGCGAGCTGGTTTATCACACGATCTGGGATGATGTTGCCGATTGGTATATCGAGGCAAGCAAAAAACAAGATAACCCGCACATGCTCGCATGGGTACTTGATACCGCACTGCGTATTGCGCATCCGTTTGCACCGTTTGTCACCGAAACCATCTGGCAAGCACTGGAGTGGCATCCTGATGGCGATTTGCTTATTACCAACGGTTGGCCAACAAGCGTCGACTACAGCGACATTTCGGCCGCACAGTTTGAGCAACTGCAATTACTCGTCACTGAGGCGCGATTTGTAATTGCCGAGCTACCAGGACACGCGAAATACGATTTACTATACCAAGAAGACAGTTTAATCGAAGAAAATACCGATCTTATCCAACACCTAGCGCGACTCAAGTCGGTCCGGCAAGCCGATCAAGCTAAAGGCCTGCGACTGGCCAGCAGCAACCGTGAGGCGTGGCTTGATGTCGATGAGGCGACACTGTACGAACATCAAACCGCACTCGAGGTGCGTCTAGCCGAGGCGCGCCAGCGCCAACAAAGTCTCCGCGCACGACTATCGAACGATACGTACGTCAGCAAAGCACCGGCACACCTGGTCGAAGAAACGCGTCAGCAGCTGAATGAAACAGACGATCTGATCACACGGCTAGCAGGCGAACTCGACGTATTATAGCTGGCCGAGCGGCATATAGTAGCCATCAAAGGCGTGAACACCTTTGGCGACAAATTTTGGCATACACGCCTTTTTATTCTTGTTGCGAGGTTGGATGCGTGGCATACCGTTTTGCAGGCTACGTCCGGCGTTTTCGCCAGAAGAAATCTCGACGTGATTATGACCCTCACCGGCAAGCTGTGGGATAAAACCGACCGCAAGCACTAGTGGAGTGGCAGTAAAGAACGAGAGGGCTTTATCAAATTTTGTGTCGTGCACCAAAATCCCGAATGACGTCAGCAGGGCAAGGGTGATGGCGGCGCGTTGTATAAATGAATGTGCTATCATGTTTGTTTTTTGGGTTTACCTTGCTTATATTAGCATAAGTATGATTAAAAGTCAATAATGTGTTTATTGATGGCTAGAGAGTGTTTCTGTTTTTTTGGTACACCGCTCCCGTCGTTATATAGAGGTTAGCACTTATTCATGATGATACGGGCCACCGGCCGCAATCTCTTGGGCACGATAGAGCTGCTCAACCAACACGAGCCGCACTAACTGATGCGGAAAGACTAGTGGTGATAGCGACCACGTCAAATCCGCCCGCTGATGAACCGTTTGGTCAACACCATACGCGCCACCGATAATCAGCGTAACCGTACGCGACTGCTCAAGCGGCTGCAGTAGCGCCTTAGAAAGGGCAGGGGAATCAAGTAACGTACCTCGCTCGTCAAGCAGTACGACAAAGTCGTCGGGTTTGATACGCGCAAGGATGCGTTCTGACTCTTCCTGACGCGCACTGTCGCCTTCACGGGACGAATGAGGTAACAATACCCATTCGGTAGCAAACGGGCGTTTGAGACGCTTTTGGTAGCGTTCCATGCCCATCTCGATCCACGATTCGTGCTTTTTACCAACTGCAATGATTCGAAAACTCATGATAGACGCAACATTTCGGCCAATGCAGCGAGCTGCTGATGATCCGGTTCTGTAGTCATGTCTGGGCGCACATAGTATTCGTCAGCCGTTCGGAAAGGAATCAGGTGAACATGTGCATGCGGGACGTCAACACCCAAAATCTGTTGGCCAATATAGGGGACGTCGAGTGTTTTGCGCAAGTGGCGGGCAATCTTTTGAACACTCGACATCAGCGCCTGATAGTCATCCGACGTAAGGTCCCAGACAAATTCGGCAGGGGTTTTTGGTACCACCAGCGTATGTCCCGTGGTTACTGGGTGAATATCCAAAAAAGCATAGGTATACTCATCCTCGTATAGTTTGTGACTAGGAATCGTACCGTTGATAATCTTGGTAAACAGCGTTTCGTTCATACACCTAGTATAGCAGGCGTCAATGCCTATATATTGACTATTTATAGCGGTTATGGTATAATGCACGCATGGAAACCATTGACAGAAACAAAAAAACATCGTCTGAAAATCCTGAGGTTGACGTTCGCCTCCTTACTGCAGATGACGCCGACGACTACATGGCGCTTCTTGCAAAAAACCGTGAGCGCATGAGTGACGTCAAGCACAAAATTGACCCCTATGCACTATACGGCACACCCGAAGGACTGATTGAGCATCTTGAGCAAGGTGAAGGTCGCCACGGTATCTGGGCTGATGGCCAGCTGGTTGGCGGTATCGATACGATGCCGATGGACCGTGCAGATAATCAGGAAGTATCGTATTGGCTCGACAAAGAAAGTACCCGCCGTGGTATCGGACTGACTGCGCTAAAACTGTTGACCAACCGCAAAGATCAGGCTGGTATTTCGCTTACCGGTGTTGTCGAGCAAGGTAATATTGCCAGCTGGCGACTACTTGAGCGTGCCGGCTACCGCGAGGCACCGATGAATAGCGATCACCCTGGACAATACATCTTTCGTCATACTGCCAAACGAAAATAATTAATCGTCATACACCAGTGTTATAATAGGGCTGCAACCCTATGGAGAGGTGCAGGAGTGGTTGAACTGGCCGCTCTCGAAAAGCGGTATGGCGCAAGCTATCGAGGGTTCGAATCCCTCTCTCTCCGCCAGGAGAAAAAACCTATTGTCTTTTGGTAATAGGTTTTTTCTTTTTCGCTCAAAAAAAGAAGGGTTTAAGTAATGCTATAATAAAACTATGGCAACACAACCTTCACCCAAAAACACATCGACTACATCATCAAGTATTCCTGTTATTTCTATGATCCTCGGCGTCATGTCGCTGGCGTCGTTTATGTGGTTTTTGGGTATCCCAGCACTGGTGCTGGGTATTATTGGGCTCAAAAAACATCAAGAAAATCGCGGATTGAGTATGACAGGGCTGGTAACAGGAATCATCAGTACAATTCTTATGATTCTCGGGATGATGTTTCTTTTTGTGCTGATTATCCTTGCGGTGTTAAGCGCCGATGATACGTCTGGCTATCAGCAATCATCTCCTGATCGATCAGACTCGTATGAGTATCGATATCGCGATAGTACTGAGAAGTTTTAATAGTATCACTTTCGTAAAAAATACCTCCATACGACATGGAGGTATTTTTATAATTTTGGATAATTTTGGTACACCCGACAGGATTCGAACCTATGGCCTTTGGCTCCGCAAGCCAACGCTCTATCCAGCTGAGCTACGGGTGCATATATCACCCTTACTGCAACACAGCTGGATAGAGCGCGCTGAATGATTTCTCAATCGGCTTCGGCCTCGGCAGCTGAGCTACGGGTGCATACAAACGCAGTCAATGACTACGTTTAATGTAACTAGAAAGTGCCTTCTGGTCGTTTGCGGAAACGACGCGAACAAAGGTTATTGTACCATATGTTTATCTGTTAGCGCAAGCTAGAGTCGCAATTTTCGCACTAATCGATCGACTGCATCGAGCTTGAGATCGCGCATTGGCAGACGAGAACCGAGAGCATCGACGACATCTTCGCCCAATTCTTCGGGGAAATACACCGTAATGCCTGGCTGGAATCGCTTGCGCGGAATCAACATCACTGAAAATTCTTCGCCATCACGAATCACCCCGAACGACCGAAAATCAGCATAGGCATGCAGCGTATCGTCAATATGGAGTCCATCCTCGGAGAGGGTGTACTCCATCAGGCGTGGCGGACGCTTGGCAAGAACGATAATTGCGGCGGCAATAACCACCAAAAGAATAGCGAATGACCACGCCTTCATCAGTACGACCGCGACAACCATCAGTAGTACAAAAACAACCGCAAAGGCGATAAACCATTTGGTACCTTTTTCTTGATGGATGTATTCGCGTGCCTCCCAGGAAACTGGTTGACTGAGGTCGATATCCGACTCAGAAAGTTCATCACCCTGTGGCGTTTCGTCGTAAGTCTCTACCTGATTAGAAACGGCCACGCCGCCAAGAGCGTCTTGGACCGCCTCTGAGGCAGACGAGCTTGCAGAGACAGAATCAGGTACTGGTGCTACTGGAGGCGTAGTAGATTGCGGCGCGGGAGGGGTCTGCCCCATAGAAACTGGCGCCGGTTGCGGCGCGGGAGCAGCGGGTTGTGTCGTCGGTACATCCGGGACACTTGGCTGGTTTTCAGGTTGCATAGCATAAGTATAGCATAAGCGAGGTTGGCGCCAAGAAAAATAATGTCAATACATAACAAAAAGAAACGAGCCCAGTGGACTCGTATCTTTTTGGCGGAGGAGGGGAGATTCGAACTCCCGCTACAGATCTCTCCGTACTAACGATTTAGCAAACCGTCCCCTTCAGCCACTTGGGTACTCCTCCGTATGTTAGATGTAGGAGCAAAGTTTCTGTTACGTTACGCAATTCTTCCTCTCAGCGAGGCTGAAGGGGACGGTCCCGTCGTCATAATTTGCGTTTCACGCAGCAGCCACTTGGGTACTACCTCTATCGGCTGGTGTCGAGTAAGCTACCCGAACTTGAACAATTGTAGCAGAAAACGAGAGGTATGGCTAGGGGTGGAAAGATAAAAGACGCCCAAATGGACGTCTTTTATCTTGGCGGAGAGGGAGGGATTCGAACCCTCGGTACGTTTTACCGCACGCCGGTTTTCAAGACCGGT
>JASLCP010000024.1 GCA_030151825.1 Candidatus Saccharimonadales bacterium | reverse complement strand
CATTCCGAACACAGAAGTCAAGCTCAGCAGCGGCGATTATACTGCCACAAGTGGGAAACTAGCACGGTGCCGAATTATAAAAAGACCATCCGAATAGGATGGTCTTTTTCTCTTTCGCGGCTACCGCTGGAAAATGCCTCTGACTTCCGAATAAGAAAGTCTTTTTTAGTATACTGATGCGTTATCCGTTATTTGTCGCGAAGCTGTCTTTATATTTTCTTTTGAATATCATGATCATTTCACTACGGTTTGTAAACACGCCGGCAGTATCCGAGTTGGCGATTTCAATGAGCTCCCACCCATCCGATCCGAGTGTATTGATGGCCTTTTCAAGTTTTTCGGGACTGAAACGGTTCCCGAACAGTTTATCTTTTACGCTAATTACTTTGTATTCAAACATACATCTATCGTAGCATAGGTGAGCCAATCAAAAACGACCCATCTCGCAGATAGGGTCGTTTTTATATGTGGTGGGAAGATAAGGTGTGTTTGTTATCTGCCTAACAGGTGCCACTGTTAGTTCATTGCTGAACATATTCTATAATATACCACCCAACGAATATATGCAACATTTTATATATAATAAAAAGTGCTCATGTAAATATTGACAAAAAGCCTATGCTATGCTATTATGAAAGCATACACATAGCATATGTGAGGTAAACGGAGGGTCTGACTACTGTTACAGGTAGCAGGCCTTTTATATAAGGAGAATTCATATGGCAGGAACCAAAGCAGGTGGCCAGAAGGCTGCAGCAACCAACAAAGCAAAACACGGAAGCGATTTTTATGCAAAGATCGGTGCAAAGGGCGGTAAGCTCGGTCGTACCGGTGGTTTTGCTGCTAACCCAGAGCTTGCGCGCATCGCAGGCGCCAAGGGTGGCCGCATTAGCCGACGTAAAAAAGTAACGACTCCACAGGCTGCTTAGTCGATAGGACTAATAGTAAAAATAACCCCTTGGTAATCAAGGGGTTATTTTGTTTATGAAATAGCTTTTCGCCGAAGTGCGCAGGTGCGCGCTTCGTTACTTTTCCAGCGACAGCCGCAGGCAAAACAAGTGTAGGTGGTACCGTGAAGTGACTGTAGCCCCGTCATATGACACTGGGGGCATAGACTGCGTGCGTGCAGCCACTCGCGGTAAGTCTCAAGGTTATCTTGGATGACATCGTGGTCAACTTGTACGGCGTATTGAGGTGCCAGCTGATCAACGACCAATTGCCAGGCGCTTCGTTCGAGCTGTAGAAGGTGAATGTCTTGTACGTATGATTGATGATGGAGTATCGCATGGGCAAGCTCATGGAGTAAAAATAACGATGCCTGTTGGTTCGATGAGTCGATATGAATCGTACGTGAACTGGCGGACCAGCGAAATTCATGTGACATGACGAAGGAGAACTGCGGATAGTCTGCCTGAAGATGTTTAAGCAAGCTGGTCGAGGGCATAATAATAACATCCATAAACGACGGCCTCTTCGGGGTGCTTGGCCTGCACAATTCGTGGGCAGGGAATGTGAGCTGGAAGTGTTTCTTTGAGAATCTCCTCAAGAAATACATGATATCGACTAAAATACGTGCCAATACTGCCACCGATAATGATAATCTCCGGCTGCAGTACTGGAATAATGCTCAAAAAACCACGACTAATACGATCGGCGATTGCCTTCCAGGTGCGGGCGTCGTGGATATCACGAGCATATTTGCCGTAAGTCAGGTAAATAGCTTGGCCACTGGCAAAACTTTCCCATTCACGCACGATACCATCGTATTCGACGAGCGCACGACCGCCTTCGCTGAGGCGCAATCCCGGATCGATGGTGCCGCCAGTGATGATACCTGTACCGATACCGGTACTGACAGTGACGTATAACGAGAGGCGAGGTATACGTGATAACGAGCGTGTCTCGGCAAGCCCGGCAAGGTTGGCGTCGTTTTCGATATATATCGGGGTATCTCCGAGTACGCCGGTCATTGCCTTTGCGACGTCAAAGTTACTCCACTTGAGATTGTTGCACCATAGGGCAACACCATCCTTGATAATGCCGGGGATAGCGATGACGACCGCTTCAACCTGTTGATCACTGTATTTTTTACGAAGTGTATCGCGAAGGAGGGTGACGTATTCCTGTTGATTGCGAGGAGTAGCAAATCGAATCTGTTCATCCATATGACCAGACTCTGAAAAGCTGGTAATCAGCGTTTTTGTCCCCCCTGTATCAACCGCCACTAACATAGTACCTAGTGTAGCATAGTTACCACGAATGAGAAGTGCGTCGGCCATCAGTTTTCCCTTGTTTTTCGGCGAAAAAACCTGTATAGTATGAATAACGTATAACGTTTTTGAGGAAGTATATGCAGACAACAACGCGAACAAACCAGGGTGGTTCGGTGGCAGTCTTTTTAGTCGTGTCGGCAGTATTTGCTATGGCAGTAATTGTCGGGATGTATGCTGTCCAAAAGCGTAATGACCAGATACAGTCTGCACCAGTTGCTGGTCAGGGTACCTCAAGCAACACGAAAGAGCAGACAAAAACGCCATCGCCGGATGAGGCGGACAAAAGGCACGCTGACGAAAAAGCTGCCGCAGATAAGCAGGCCGCTCAGCAAAAGGCTGCTGCCGAGAAAAAGGCCAATGACGAGAAGGTGGCTCAGCAAAAGGCTGCGAGTGACGAAGCTGCTCGCCAAAAACAGGCGCAGCATGACGCTGCCAACCAGCAAGCGACAATTCCGCAAACCAGCACGGCAACATCACACCTTCCGCAAACTGGCCCGAGTGACACTACCTGGCAAGTCGTCGGTGGTGCAGTGCTACTCGGTGCAGTTATCGCGTATCTCAAATCGTATCACTATCGATTCGGCTCACTCCTTTAGCCGCGAGAGTGGACATCTGTTTACACTAGTGATACAATAGAAGTAATCTTTGGACCACCTCTTATGGTCATGGTCCTGGAAATACAATTTAAGGAAGGAGTCTTTTAAGACTTATGGCTAATGCCGCAATAACAATGGATGATTTGCTCGCCTCAAGCGAAGCAGACGTCAAACAACTAACTGCTGGAGAAATTACGACGGGAACGGTACTTTCTCTTCGAAAACACGAGGTACTGATTGATCTTGGTCCTCAGGGTGTGGGATTCGTTCCACGTCGCGAGGTCGGATTTTCACGTTCACTCAAGGAAGGTGATGAAGTAACCGCAAGTGTTGTCGATACCGAGCTCGATAATGGCTATTCACTCCTCAGCCTACGCAAGGCTGCCAAGGATCGTGGATGGGAAGAAGTCGCTGTCAAACAAGAAAGTGGCGAAGTCATCGAGGTAGCTCCATACGATGCAAACCGCGGTGGACTACTGGTTGAATACGAAGGTGTTCGCGGGTTCTTGCCTGTATCTCAGCTATCTGCTGAACACTACCCACGTGTTGGCTCAAGCGACAAGGATGAAATCCTGCAACGCCTGAACGCACTGATTGGTCAGACGCTCAAGGTACGCATCCTCGATAGCGACCGCAAGGCAAACAAGCTGATCTTTAGCGAAAAAGAAGCCATCAAAGATGGTCTCGCGGATCGTCTCTCAAGCCTCAAGGTGGGCGACACCGTTACTGGTGTGGTTACTGGTGTGGTTGACTACGGCGCATTCGTTAATGTCGAAGGTATCGAAGGACTGGTACATATCTCAGAGATTAGCTGGGAGCGTGTTAATAACCCAAGCGACTACCTGAAGGTTGGTCAAGCGATCGAAGCAAAGATCATTTCGATCGATAAAGACCGTTTGTCTCTCAGTATTAAACAACTGACGCAGGACCCATGGCTTGATGAAGTGGAACAGTTCAAGTCAGGCGAAGCTGTCGAAGGTACGGTAACTCGTATTACACCATTCGGCGCATTCGTACAGATTAGTCCCGCGGTTGAAGCGCTTGTTCACGTCAGTGAGCTAGGTGAAGGTGATAACGCTGATCCGGAAAAAGTATTTACGCTCAATGAACGTAAATCATTCACTGTTCTTGAGGTAGACAAAGACAATCGCAAGATTTCTTTGAGCCTCGGCAAAAAAAGTAAAAAATAGTACGATGTAACCTGTACAATAATTGCTGCCGTTTTTACAACGTATACGGCAGATGAAAGGAGTGAAAGTCATGGCTGAAAAAGTGATTACGGTCGCTGATTCAATCACAGTGGGTGAGTTGGCTGAAACCCTCAATCTGCCGGTAACAACGTTGGTCGGAGAGCTGTTTAAGAATGGTATTGTTGCCACTATTAACCAGCGAATTGACTTTGAAACGGCACAAATTATCGTAGAAGAACTCGGGCTTGATGTTGCTATCGAGCGAAAAGAAGTCAGTAACACGAGCGAGCGAAAAGCCCACGAACTATCTGATCATGCTGTTGAGCGACCACCAATCGTGGCGGTGATGGGTCATGTTGATCACGGCAAAACAAGCCTGATGGATGCTATCATGAGCAATCATGTTGCGGCAGGTGAGGCCGGAGGTATTACGCAGCACATTAGTGC
>JASLCP010000063.1 GCA_030151825.1 Candidatus Saccharimonadales bacterium | reverse complement strand
CTTTTTCACACAGCATCCCGTTAATCCCATCCTGGCACAGTTCTGATAATGCGCCGGCGTCAACTGCGACGGCTGGCTTGCCGCTAGCCATCGCCTCCAAAAGAGCAATACACTGGAGTTCCGCTGGTGATGGGACGCAAAACAGCGTGCCAACTTTGTGCAATTCGACAATTTCTTCATCCGACACCCGACCCGTAAACGTCACTCGGTCATCAATACCGGTCGACAATACGATATTACGTAGATGTTCGGCGTCAGTGCCGTCGCCAACAATCAACAGGTGGCGATCCTCATTCATAATTTTTGTAAAAGCCCTGATCAGTACCGGCACGTGCTTTTCAGCATCAAGTCGCCCGATATAGCTAACGATTTGCTTGTCGCGCGGCAAGCCAAATGTTTCGTAAATCGCATCACCTGGTGCCGTTGGCTGAAATTTGCTCAGATCAATGCCGTTACTAACTGGTTCGACCGGTACGTTACCGATGCGCTCTTCGCCAAACATATCGATTGCCGAGCGAGTCGGCAGAGTAATATAGTCGGCTTTGGCGTGGAACCGCGCGCCGTACTCGACCATTAAATACTGAATTGGTTTAGAAATCGGCGCTAGTAGGCGGATATTATCCATCAAATTTTCGGGCATGGCGTGATTGGTCGCGACCAGTGGAATATTATACTTGAGGGCATAGGTACGAGCAGCCATCCCCAAAAACATCGCCATCTGAATATGGATCACATCGGGCTGAAAATCGCGGATGATTTTGCGCATTTCCATCTGGGGTGTCGGTGAGATTTTGAAATTTTGATAAAACGGAAACGGTACCGAACGTGTGCGCTTGATCAGATAATTACCGTCGTACTCTTCGTAGCCACGACCTGTCTGGCTTGGGGCAACAACCAATACTTCGTGACCACGGTCGCTCAGACCTTTGGCAAGATTTCGACTGAATGTGGCGACACCATTAATGGTCGGCCAGTGCAGGTCAGCTGCGATCAGGATTTTCATACTGACATAATTATACCATGATATAATCGAAAGCAGATTATGAAGCTGCTTTTTGACGCTCGTTACATTCGCACAGATTTTCACGATGGCATCAGCCGCTATAGCGCCGAACTGGGTGCAGCACTATCTCGCATCACTCCAGTGACCTTTATCATCTGTGATCCAGCACAGCGAGCGTTTTTGCCCAAAAACGCCACGACGATCTTGATTCACGCGCCAACCTCGGCCCGCGAGCCGCTGACCGCACGCGTGCTCAATCGCTATCATCCCGATGTCGTGTTTAGCCCGATGCAGACGATGGGGAGTATAGGGCGACACTTTAAACTAATTCTGACGCTGCATGACATGATTTATTATCGTCATCGCACCCCGCCGCGGTCACTAAGTAGGGCGGTCCGACTGGGGTGGCGCGCTTACCACATGACCTATATCCCGCAGCGTATTACGCTGAATCATGCCGATATGGTAGCGACCGTCAGTCACACCAGCAAACGCGACTTTGAGTCGGTCAATCTGACCAAACGACCAATTATTGTTATCCCAAACGCTCCTCAAAACTTGCGACAATACCTGGATCATGACGTTGTCGTCAAAAAATCGCCAAAAAACTTGGTGTACATGGGGTCATTTATGCGCTACAAAAACGTCGAGGCCTTGATCGCCGGTATGGAATATTTACCGGGCAAAACGCTGCACTTGCTATCTCGTATCACCCCAAAGCGCAAACAAGAATTATTACACTGCGTCCCCAAAAACGCCGAAGTGATATTTCACGGGGGAGTCAGCGACCAAGAATACGCTCAGATTTTGGCCGATGATGCCGCCTTGGTGAGCGCCAGCCGCGATGAAGGCTACGGCCTACCACTTGCCGAAGCATTAGCTCTTGGCGTACCGGCTGTCGTCAGCGACCTAACCATTCACCACGAAGTCGCCGGTGACGGCGCACTCTATTTTGGCGCTAACAAACCGCGCGAATTTGCCGATCGCGTACTGGAGCTCGATACACAAAAAACGGTCACAGCCCTAGTCAGAAACGGCAAAGAGCACATCGTGCAGTTTGACTGGAACGCATCCGCCAAGGAATTGCTACAAGCAGCAACGAAACTGCACCGCTAATTGTTTTGCCTACTTGGCAGCAATTGTCGTACCGACGGCCTCTCCGGCTACTGCGCGAGCAATGTTGCCTTCGTCGAGTAGGGCAAAGACAATAATCGATTGATCGTGGTCGTCAGCCAGGGCAATTGCCGCCTGGTCCATCACTTTGATATCCGGACGCTCGACCGCCTCTTTGAGTGTCAATCGATCGAACTTGACCGCTGAATCGTTCACCATCGGGTCGCTATCATAGACGCCGTCCACCTTAGTCGCCTTTAAAATCACATCACAGTCCATCTCGAGTGCCAAGCTGACCGCTGCAGTATCTGTGGTCAGATAGGGGCGACCAATACCGCCTGCCACAATCACCACGCGACCCTTGTCCAAATGCGACAAGGCTCGGCGATGGGTAAATCGGTCAGCTACTTGATCGGCCTGAATATTCGTCAACGCTCGCGCCGGCACGCCATGCGCATTAAAGACATCGGCAAGCGCCACTGCATTCATCATCGTCGCCATCATACCGATATTGTCGGCTGTCACGCGCTGCACGCCGCCACCGGTCAACTGTGCTCCGCGAGCATAATTGCCGCCACCAATCATCACGATAATCTCGGCACCTTGCTCGGTCGCTTTCTTGATCTCGTCAGCAATCCATGCAGCTCGTTCGGCGTCAAATCCGCCGTCAAATTTACCTTGTAGTTGTTCCCCTGAAAGTTTTAGTAAGACTCGTTTATACATATACACTTAGTATAGCAAACGATAGTATAGTCGACCGACTACAAAATATGCTCAAGCGGCACCGCATGTCGCTTTGCCACCACTCGCTGCACTGCAATCGCCACCATACCGACTGCGCCAGCAATCCCGCCCAAAATCGCGATTGCGCTCTTGAGAGTCAATAGTACCGGTGCCAGTGCTACAAATGCCAATAGTAATAATATCGCTAACGCATGCACCATATACTTCGTCTTAAAAAATAGTTCATTCGACAAACGACGACCACTCAGACGAGCCAGCCGACGAATCGCTCGCGACAACAACCGTGACGCGACATACGAAAATGCCCAAAAGACGATAAAAAGTAAAATACCAACGAAAAAGATCATCGCCAGTGGCGCCTGGGCGCTCGGTTCGTGCACAGGTGACAGCTGACTCATTCGTGCCAGTGGCGTCACTAGCACCTGCTGCGTCGACTGATTGACCGACACCGGAAACGCCATGATTCCACCCGCCAAAACCAATAGCCATAGGAATGTGCTACTAATGTAGCCAATCACGCCGAAAAAAGTAGTACTTGACGAATGAACTGGTGTATCTGTTTTTGCCATAAGCGTATCACTATAGTACACTACATGCCGCAATTATTCTATCTGTTATACTGAAGGGAATCATGGCGCAAAAAAAGAAGCAAAAACCAGTCCCAACCGCTGTCGTCAACCGACGAGCGCGGTTTGACTATGAACTCGGCGATGATCTGGTCGTCGGCATGAGCTTGACCGGACCAGAGGTACGCGCCGCTCGTGACGGCCACATTCAGCTGAAAGGTTCATTTGTCACCATTCGGGGCAGTGAACTGTGGCTCAACAACGCCAGCTTTAGCATTCGCCTGCAAAAAAGAGGTGAGGCGAGTGCTCGCACCGTCGATACGAACCCGCGAAAACTACTGGCTAGTCGCAAACAAATCGACCAACTGAGTGTTCGTAAAAAAGACGGTCTCACCATTGTACCGACAAAACTCCTGACTACCGGTCGCTACATCAAACTCGTCATCGCACTTGGTAAAGGCAAAAAGAAGTACGACAAACGCGAAACATTAAAGCGGCGCGACCAAGAACGCGATGCAAAACAAGCAATCAAGCATCGATAAATGAAAAACCCGAGTCGCAGTGACTCGGGTCGTTCATTCCAACTAGTCGCGCGACCTTGGCTGCGCACGTCCACCTGCACGAAGCACTCCATTACGTCCGCGCTTGTGGCACTCGCGCCACTTCAGTGTGCCATCGCCCATGATATTGAGGACGCCGTTTCTGGTCTCGGCCGGCATCGTAAAAATCGACGCAAGAACGAGATGTTTCGAAGCACTCTTACGATACAATACACCGACAGCCCCTTTCGGAACAGCAATGTCCGTACCGGAAGGGTCACGAAACACCGTTATCTGCTGGTCGAGCAATACACTAACGTTCTTGTTCGACCACGTTGACGTCCGGAACGCGTGATTCCTGGTGTACATCTCGACAAAGTCGAGTGTATTTACCACATTGGTCGCATCAGCTGCCATCACAATCACCACTTTCATTGGCTGGATATGAACAATGTATTTATACACTCATAAAATAATAAAGTCAATACATGCTATGATAAAAGGAGTATGAAAATTTATTCGTGGAACGTCAACGGCATTCGCGCCGTCGAAAACAAAGGCAAATTGGCTGAATTTATCAACAAAGAAGACCCTGATATCATTTGTTTCCAAGAGACAAAAGCCCACGAAGCGCAACTCGACCTCGAATACCCGCAGTACAATAAATTCTGGAATAGCGCCGAGAAAAAGGGCTATAGCGGTACCGCTATTTGGAGCAAAACCGACCCGCTGAACGTCTATTATGGTCTTCCCGAGGAATTAATCGATGAATACTCGCTCGAGTCAGACAAGTACGGTGACGTTACGGGCGAGGGACGGGTGCTGACGGCTGAATACGATGATTTTTATCTAGTGACGGTCTATACTCCAAACAGTAAAAACGACCTTAGCCGACTGGAGCTGCGCGAAAAACGTTGGGATCCAGCCTTCTTAGCCTACGTGGCGCGTCGCGCCGAGAAAAAACCAGTGCTGTTCTGTGGAGACCTGAACGTCGCACACACCGAAATTGACCTCAAAAACCCCAAACCAAACGTCGGCAAACACGGCTTTACCACAGAGGAGCGAAAAGGCTTTGACAACATGCTCGCCGCTGGCTTTGTTGATACCTACCGTGCCGCCAACCCCGACAAAACCGACGCCTTTACCTGGTGGACCCATTGGGCCAACGCCCGTGCCCGTAACGTCGGCTGGCGCATTGATTACTTCCTGGCATCTGAATCAATCGCGGGTAAAGTCAAAAACCCAGCTATCCACCCCGATATCATGGGTTCCGATCATTGCCCGGTTAGTATTGAAATTTAGCTAAAGCAAAATATGGGTACAAGGTGGCGTTTTCATTTTGTTTTCAGGACAGTCTGTTATAATCAAGGTATTGTAACCATAATCGGAAATTGTCATGAATATCGCTAAAATCATCTTTGGACTTGTCGTTATCGCTGTTATCTACTGGTTCGCCAGCGATATGATATCACCATACTTGCGCGTCAATGCCTACGAAAAACAAAAGACGTTCGGTGACTCGATTACGTTCGATATTACAATGATTAATTTTTCGCCGCGCCCCAAGAACGTCTATATTGGTGCCGCTGATAGCAATGACATATCACTATTGATTGATGGCGCTAGCCCTGCAAAGCAGATCAGCAAGGATGAAGCGGCCTCAACCGTTACCTTGGCACCGTTTTCGAACAAAACAATCAAACGCACCCTCATGCTTGCTGAAGCCAGCGGCGAGAAGAAAGAACCGCAAGTAATCGCCCCGACAGTCGATACACTGACGGTCATCGGTGGTCAGCATGGTGTCCGTGCGACACTCGGCGGCCATACGTCTGATACCATCACATTCGGTGTCCGCTAACCCCTGTAGTATACTACTACTATGGATATGCATAGCTATTGGCAACGGCAAACGGCCGATCAGCCACTCTTTCCTGACATCGAATGGAACAAACCCGAGGTAGCGTCACGCGCTGGCAAATTGGGTATTATTGGTGGCAACAAACTGGGATTTGCGGCAGTTGGCAATGCATACACTATCGCGCTCGAGGCCGGAGTAGGCGGTGTACGCGTGTTATTACCTGACATTTTGAAAAAGACAATTCCGCCCATTATCACCGACGCACACTTTGCGGCGAGTAATCCGTCCGGAGGACTGGCCCGTGACGCCGCACCCGACATGCACGCACTGGGGCAGTGGGCAAGCGCCATAATTATGATTGGTGACGCGGGCCGAAATAGCGAGACAGCGATTGTGTATGATGATTTTTTGCGTGATTACAGCGGACAGTTAACTATTACGCGCGATGCCTTTGATCTATCCAAACAAGCGCTCGATGTCATCGTTGAGCGTAAACAAACGCTCCTCGTCATCTCATTTTCGCAACTTCAAACGCTCTTTCGATCAGTCTATTATCCAAAAATGCTCGCCTTTAGCATGCAGTTACAACAATTGGTCGAGGCCCTGCACAAATTCACAATTACCTACTCAGTCACCATCGCGACGTACCATCAAGAACAAATAGTCGTCGCTGGCGGTGGACAGGTCGTCACCATGCCGTGGAGCAACCCCATGGCCATCTGGCAGGGGAGCGTCGCCACCCGTGCCGCTTGCTACTGGCTCTGGACACCCACACAGCCCGTCCAGTCCGTTACCGCTAGCTTGTTGACATAAAAAATACCTCCTTACGAATATAGGAGGCTACTGTGGACAAAAATGGTACCGCGGGCCGGACTTGAACCGGCACGTCCCGAAGGACACAAGATTTTGAGTCTGGCGTGTCTACCAATTCCACCACCGCGGCTTGCAGAATATATTGTATACTAAAAAGAGCAAGGAATCCATATGAAGCCGCAAGATTCACAAAATAGTCAAAAGTCGGGCAGAAATCTCGCCGTTCCAAAGCGAGATGCTGCCGTCAACGTTGTGCGCGAACAGCTCGCGGCTCTTTATGATTCTGGCGATTCAACCGCCAAACCGTCGGTCGCTCAGACAGTAACCGAACCACCACAAAAGAAAGCGGCGGTGGCTCAAACGGCAGCCACGACACATCGCACACAGGCAACCGCCCCTGTTGACGAGCCGTGGCAGCAGTACCACAATGCTTGGCAAGAGTACTACCAGAAATACTATCAGCAGTATTACACCGGTCACGCACAAAAAATAATCATCGAAGAACGCCAGAAAGCACGCGACACCGCCTCAACGTCCACTCCAGAAACCGCAAAACAGGCAGAAGTGAACGATTTGCGCAACAAAATTCAGCAAAAAGTTACCACCAACGCTAAAAAAATGCGAAAAAGTCGTCATTTTATCCCCATTAGCGCCGCCGTACTGGTGATGTTTGTCTTTGCATTCTTGCAATACAATAGTCTCCTGATTGGTACCGTCCAAGCCTATATCAGCCCAGGCGCCATTGACCCACAAAATATTGTTGTCGACCCCAACGCCTCGACATCAGTCAGCTCTGATCCGCGATTGATTATCCCCAAAATCAACGTCGACGTCCCGGTCATGTACGGAGTAGGGAACGACCACGCCTCGCAAATGGCCGCCATGGAGAAGGGCGTGGCGCACTTTGCGATACCCGGCGCCAATAGTGTTCCAGGGCAATTGGGCAATACCGCTATATCAGGACACTCCAGCAACGACTTGTTCGAGCCCGGCGACTACAAGTTCGTCTTTGCTCAACTCGAAAAACTCGATACGGGTGACACCATCTACGCCAATTACGAGGGCACACGCTATACCTATACCATCACTCAAAAAGAAATCGTCCTACCGACTGACGTCAAAAAACTCACGGGTGCCACCGATAAGCCAATCCTAACGCTCATCACTTGCTGGCCGCTAGGCACCGCCAACAAACGACTATTAGTGACTGCCGAACAAGTCTCACCAGACCCTGCAAAGGCCGCACCGGCCGCAAGCAACGGCAGTGGTGCAGACGCCAAAATGCCTGGCGTATCGGCAACTGCACTCGAGCGATTGTTTGGTAAGCGCTAGTAAAACTACTCTACTGTCATACTGACACGGGTTAGGGCAGTGCCCCCATCAACTGCAGCAAACGTATAGAGATATTTATCATTTCTTGTAATCAATGTCGCTTGACCTTCGCTGACCGGCAAGATGTCCTGCTGATTTGCACCGTCAAACTCAAACAGACGTAGCGTTCCTTCGCGGTCGCTTGCTAGCAAATAGTCGTCAAGCCACTGCAGCGGACGCTCGGCATTAGCAGCACGAGAGAATACCGTCGTATCGTCTTTGAGTAGTTCAATATCATAGGTAGTAAACTGATCAGGCATCGTTGCCACCACAAAACGCCCATTGCGGCTTATCGAAAGGTCTTGCGCTGGCGCCGCAAGCGCCACCGTCTTGAGTAGCGTCAGACTACCTTTGTTTGATTGTGTGGGCAAATCACCAACATATACCTGCATGGTCGTTCCATATGTCACTGCAACATATTGCTTGCCGTAATATTCGCTAAAATCGACATGAATCGCACCGGTGTCGGACGCGTAGTTAAAGATAGTTTGGGCCTCATCCATGTCCTGCGTGCGGTAGCCGACGCGACGCTCACTTGGCTGCTTGGTGTCTTGGTTAGTCACATACAAGAGCGTGCTTTCGTCATAGACCGAATATTCCGACACGTTTTCGGCTAGTGGTGCTGATAGCGTACCGCCGCCAATATCAATCCGACGCACAATCGCATCGTCAGTCAGGGCATAGGCCTTGCTGCCATCATTTTGACCAAATTTGACATCAACGGCGGCAATCGCAAACGTTGTCGTCAGATTAACTGACTGATCAGGGTGCTGACGATTCAATACAAACCATTCGATTTTTGTGTCGTCGTAAGTGCGCTTGACGATCATTCGACTATCGTCATCGCTCCACGCCACCATGCGATAGGCCTGTACTGCATCGGTCGTGGCGGGAGTAATCATTGCCTCAGGAATCGCCACCTCTGTTAGCTTTGGCGCATCCGACTCAACATTAACCATCGTCACTGTTGGCGCCGCCGTATCGGGCTGCGCAGCAATCCATTTGTGGTCATCAGACGCCAGGCTCGCCGCAAGATGCGGGAAGGTATGCATCGCAGCACTTTTAATGTCAGTTGGCACCAAGCGCGCATAACTCAGCCAGCCGATACCGCCCGGCTTGACCGTAATCGACTTTTGCCATGGACGATAGCCCTTTAACGAAAATTCGACGAAGTGGTTTTTGGCATCAACGTTAGCTTTATTTGGCGTGCGCGCACTCAGCTGAACCCCATCAAGCGTTACCGCTGCACCACTCGGCTGACTCGCAAATTGCAGCAGCCCGCCTTGCTCAAGTCGCCCATCATGACGATTGAACGAATACCCCAAAATAATCAACATCAATACGGTGACAATCGTAATCACAGATACAGTCATAAGAACGTACACAAGACTGCGCATGACAATCTGGCGGCGCTGGGACGAACGGCGTTGCATATATTCTATAGTATAGCTTAGTCACAGAAAGTATGGAAATAGATATCGCCAAAAATCAGACTTGCAAATTATAAAATAAGTACCTAAGATAATTAATAAGCAACCAAAGACATAAGCGAGACTGGTTCGCACAGAAATAAGGG
>JASLCP010000048.1 GCA_030151825.1 Candidatus Saccharimonadales bacterium | reverse complement strand
AGCTTGCTCAACGACCACCATTGTGCCGTCCTTCAGGTAGCCCACGCCTTGATGGTTATCTTGTCCTTTTTGCACAAGCTCTAGTAGCATTCGCTCACCAGGAAGATAACTCATACGCAAACTCTGCGCCAATTCGTTCACATTCAACACGGTGAGACCCTGCACCGTCGCAACTTTATTCAAATTATAATCAATTGTACAAATCACGGCATTCGCATGCTTTTTCGCAAGCACCATCAATCGCTCATCAACACCTTCTTCGGCCTTGCTGCCATCCTGAAGAATCATCGTATCAACATGATCCATATCCTGTAATTCTTTAATGACATCCAAGCCGTAGCGTGCACGTGCGCGCTTGTCATGATCAGCGTTATCTGCCAAAAATTGCAATTCACCAACGACCGATCGCGGGATTACGATCGTGTCGCCAATAAAGCCGGATTGCGCAATCGCCACAATTCGACCGTCGATTAACACCGACGTGTCGGTCAAAATCATTCGTTTTTTACTGCTGGTTTGTCGTGGTAGCTTGGCTACCAAATATGTGACTTCGCCTAATAGCACCAGCAGGACGGCGATAATCACTAGATTTTCTGTACTCATAATAGTATCTCGTTTCTGTTATTGTAAATAGTCAATAAGCGCCTGCCGCAGGTCGCTAACACCTTTGATAAAAGGATTTTTTGTACCATATTTTGGAGCAATTGCCTGTTCAAATCCGAGTTTCTCTGCCTCGGCAACGCGACGATCGCTACTGAGAACGCTGCGCACTTCGCCACCAAGACCAACTTCACCAAACACCACAATACCGTCATCCAAACGTCGTCCAGCACTAGCGCTCGCAATGGCCATACATACAGCAAGGTCGGCTGCCGGGTCGGCTAGTTTGAGACCTCCTACAACGTTCACATAGATATCTTTATCGGATAAGTTCAATTTTGTGCGCCGTTCCAAAACGGCGATTAACAAGTTGAGGCGATTAAGGTCAAACCCACTCGCTGTACGTTTAGGATATCCGAAATTCGTCGGATTGACAAGAGCCTGGATTTCGACAAGGATCGGCCGCGTGCCTTCGAGTGTCGCCAGCACCACAGATCCATCGGCATTTTGACGCTCAGCCAGTAGTGCAGCTGACGGGTTTTCGACAACACGTAGGCCTTCTTCGGCCATTTCGAAAATCGCCGCTTCGGCCGTCGAGCCGTAACGATTCTTGACCGCTCGGACTACTTTGAATCCTCCATAGCGATCACCCTCGAATTGCAGTACCACGTCAACCAAATGCTCCAGCACTTTTGGCCCGGCAATCGAGCCTTCTTTGGTGACATGACCGACCAGTACGACCGCTGCGCCGGATTCTTTGGCAGCCCGAATAATAACGTTACTACTGTTGGTAATCTGACTGACACTCCCCGGTGCACTGGTAATTTCGTCCAAGCTGAGTGTTTGGATCGAGTCGATAATTACCAATTTATATTGACCACTGCGAATCGTTGCAGCGATATCATCAGCGCTCGTGCTAGCAATAAAGCTCAGCTGGTCACTGCCGCTCGCACCCAATCGCTCTGCACGAAGTTTGACCTGCGAGGCTGATTCTTCGCCACTGGCATATAGCACCGGGTGCGATTCGGCTATATGCGCCGTCACCTGAAGCAGCAATGTACTTTTGCCAATACCCGGTTGTCCTGCCAGCAATATGACACCGCCCGGCAAAACACCGCCACCCAGTACCGTATCAAGGTCAGTCACTCCCGTCCCCAGGCGCGTGACGCTTGCCTCGACATCAATCGAACGCATCGTTTGCGGTGTCAGTACATGGCCAGTCATCGCACTCTTTGCAACTGCTGATTTGCCGCTACTCACAGGTGCTTGCTCAACCAGCGAGTTCCACTCGCCACAATTCTCGCACTTGCCCGTCCATTTAGGGTAGCTGGCGCCACAGTTTTGACAGATAAATTGTGTTTTTATCTTTGCCATATCGTCTACACGCTCGGTGATGGTGCTAATTTGCTATCAATACTTTTGTACAAATCATTTGAGGTAGCTGCAGTGGCATTATATTCCTGTCGAAGCGTCTCGTACTTTTCGAGGTTACTCTGAATACGGGCTCGCTCGCGATCAATGGCCACCGAGCGCGCCACAAGCGTTGCTCGCTGACTATCAAATGCCGCACGAGAGCTAAAGTCACCAGAGGTCGCTCGCGTATTGAACGTTTGGATATCATCATTCAGTGCCTTGACGGATGCGTTGTACGAGCTGCTGTCGGTCTCAATCTCGGGTCCTAATTGTTTCAGTTGCTTAAGTAACATGTCAGCTTTGTTTTTGATACTGGCAAATACACCCGCGTACGAGACGTGTAGCTGCACCACTTTCTGACGATCGGTAAAGTATCGTTTGTAATATGTTTCAAGTTCCGGACTAATCGACGATACCTCAGTCGCAACAATCGAATGAAGTTCGTTTGATTCTTCACCCGCCTCGTGCTTTGCGTAAAACGCCATTCGCTCAGAAAGGTCCTGATTATTTTTTAACGATTGATATTCTTTATCAAGCAGGGCGTCGACACGCTTTTTTTCATCACCCGACAACCGCTGATACGCAGCGTGCAGCATCTCGTGCGCGGCCGTCACATCCTTGATACCATCAAGTTCTTTGTTATCGACATCATAGATATGAATCAGATTATTGGCATAGCACCCTAAAATGGCGCTACTTGATTCTTTGCGATCACATGATTTATTAAATACGTCGGCCGACTCAATCGTCGGTTTACTTGCATAAAAGTAGAATTTACCCGTCCCGCTCATATCAGTGCGCGTGGTAATCGCCGCAATAGCAGCGCTCGGTGTAAATTGATGATAGGCAATCCAATCAACCACATACTGACGGTTCAGATATAGCGCCAGTGATGCGATAATTAACAGTGCCGAGCCAACCAGACTGACGATTGCTTTTATGTTACCGAGTGACCGTTGCCGCTTCTTCGTGCGTGACATCGATTGTAATAGTTCCTTTCACTGCCCTAATGGTTAGAACGCTACCCTTTTCATATTCTTCTGCTAGTATACCATCTGCCAGCGGATGTTCGAGTTCGTCCTGCAAAGCGCGACGCAGCGGACGAGCGCCGAACTTTTCGTCATACCCCTTATCAATCAAATATCGCTTGGCACTCGGCTTAATTACCAGATGAATACCTTTTCGAATCAATCGATGTTGTAATTCGTTCACCATGTTGTCAAATATCTTGCCAACTTGCTTTCGCGTCAAAGCCCGGAACGTCACCACCGCGTCAAAACGGTTAATCAGCTCGGGACGCATCAGTTTGCCAAGTGCCTCACGTGCCGCCTCGGCATTCTCGGCGTGCGTTTCATCCAGTTTCTTTTCGTCGGTTTTGGTTGCTGCATGAAATCCAAGTGATGATTCTTTCATCATACGGTCAGCACCGAGGTTGCTCGTTAGTACAATAATCGCGTTACTAAAGTCAACTTTGCGACCTTTGGCGTCTGTCAAGCTGCCGTCCTCGAGTAGTTGCAACAACAGCTGAAAGACATCGCGATGCGCTTTTTCGATTTCGTCAAACAGCACTACACTATAGGGCTGGCGACGAATTTTATCGGTCAGTTGACCGCCGTCTTCATAGCCAACGTAGCCCGCAGGTGCACCAAGCAGCCGCGAGGTATTGTGCTTTTCACCAAATTCACTCATGTCGATCTTGATCAGCGCCTCTTCGCTACCAAAGACTTCGCGCGCCAATACCTTCGCAAGCTCTGTTTTGCCCACGCCGGTTGGTCCCATAAAGACAAACGAACCAATCGGGCGTTTGCTACTGGCAACACCGCTACGCGAACGGCGAATGGCACGTGATACTTTTTCGACCGCCTCTTCTTGACCAACGATATATTTACTTAAATGCTTTTCGAGTCCTCGCAGTAATTTTGCCTCAGATTTTTGGACACGCTTAACCGGAATACCCGTCATCGTCGCAATCGCATGCGCAATATCATCGTCAGATAATTCGACAGGGGTTTTCTTTTCGTACTCGACTTTCAATTCTTCCAGCTTTTTGGTGATCTGACTGACGCGAGTTTTATAGAGTGCCGCACGCTCGTAATCTTCGGCAGCGACCGCTTCGTCCATTTTCTCATTCAGGTTCTTGAGTTGCTTGGTAAAATCACGCACCTTGCTTGGCTTGCGACCCTTTTTGACACGAACTAATGCCGCCGCTTCGTCGATAACATCGATGGCTTTGTCGGGCATATAGCGCTCGCTGACGTAGCGATCAGTCATGTAGACCGCGTCCTCCAGCACCTCGTCACTCATCGTGACAGCGTGATGTTTTTCGTAGTAACCCTTCAAGCCTTTGATAATCGCCACCGTATCCTTGGTGCTTGGCTCGGGCACAACAATTGTCTGGAAACGGCGCTCCAGCGCGCTGTCCTTTTCGATGTGCTTGCGGTATTCGTCAAGTGTCGTCGCACCAATCATATGGAGTTCGCCGCGGGCCAATGCCGGTTTCAAAATATTTGCCGCATCTAGCGCACCTTCGGCCGCACCAGCACCAACTAATAGATGTAACTCATCAATAAAGACAATGATGTTTTTCTGTGCCTTCAAGGCATCGATTACTTTTTTGAGGCGCTCTTCGAACTCGCCGCGATATTTGGTACCGGCGATCATCGCCGCCAAATCAAGCTGGACAACGCGCTTATCAAGCAAATGATCAGGCACATCTTCGCGAACAATTCGCTGCGCCAAGCCCTCGACAATCGCCGTTTTACCAACGCCTGGCTCACCAATCAACACAGGGTTGTTCTTCGTACGTCGACTTAAAATGGTGATCATGCGTTCTTGCTGAGCGTCGCGACCAATCACTGGGTCAAGTTTGCCACTTTTGGCACGCGCCGTCAGGTCAGTACCGTATGTCTCGAGCGGTCCTTTTGGTCCTGCTTTTTTGGTTGCTCGTCCGCCTTCGGTCATTTCTTGATAATCATTACTTTGTCGATCAAAGAAATCCTCCAGATCAGAGGTGACCGTCGCAACATTGACATTCATATCACGTAGCAGCACCGTCGCACGAGCATTCTTTTGACTCAAGATGCTATAGAGGATGTGTTCAGTACCGAGGAACTCTTGATTAAATTCTTGTGCAATCTCCCAGCTCATTTTGAGTGTCAGTTTGGCCGTTTCGCTCAACCCTTTAGCCCCTGTGCTGACAATCAGCGTACGCGGTGTCAAATTAAGCGCCAGTTCGGCGCGGTCCAGCGTCACACCAGCATCGGCGAGCACCTTAGCGCCGACGCTTGATCCTTGCGCCAACACACCAAGCAAGAGATGTTCCGTCCCGATATACGCGCTGCCATAGCCGCGCGCGATAGCATCGGCGTGTTGCAAACTTGTCCGAGCGTTGTCGGTCAAGTGTGATACAAATTCTGCGAAATCATCTGGCATACTACTATTATCAATCCTCCATAGTTTTGGCGCAAGCTTTTTGCTTATCTTTTGCCATTACTATATCTAGTATATGAAAAATTAGCACTCACGTCAAGCGAGTGCTAATTTTTCATCTCTCCCTTGAACTATAGTACTAATTTGTGCATAAATAGGTACATGCAAGTATCCGCTTGCGTAAAAGTACGAGGAGTTTTCCTTGGCTTTTTTCTTTCTACATCAAAGAGGTGAAGAAAAATGGGACGTCGACATCCCAAAGGGAAATACGCGCCACTTCGTGGGCCGAACTGCGACTGCGGCGAGTGCTCTCATGCGTACAGGCAAACCGGTACATTCAACAGTACAGCCTTTCGCGACAAATCTCAACGTAGCGACCCTTCGGTCACTAATACCTATTTCAATGCGGGCACACAGGATGGAGAAAGCCACGGCCACGTGAAGTATCGCAACAACTCTGACGGAACAACAAGTTACTTGTACGCTCGTGATGTCGAGGGCAACGAGTACGAAGTTTAACGAAAAGACCTAGAGCTATGTCTAAAAACTGGCTCACTTTTAATATATATGCCTACTGTATTATAATTTAAAACATATGGACAAGTTACATCTTTACGCCAAACTCAATGAAGTCCCTCCCCTCCCCAACATAAGAGATATTCTGATAGATCATCTTCAGTCCTACCTACCCCAAATAACGGAAGAGCCTGAAAGATCTTCTAAAGTTGCCTATAGCATTACGGGGCTTATGGCGACGTCGTACGTGCAAAGCCTTCTACCAAGTGATCCAATCGATGAAATTCTTACAATTGCAGGTGAACTCGAAATAAACCCTGACAATGCCGAGAATCTACGTCAGGAATTGATACAAAAAATCTTACAGCTTACAAAGTAAAAACCACCTGCTATATCGGTGGTTTTTGATATTGCTATAACGCGCTATTATTCGTCGCTTGACTCTTCAATCGCACCAAACAAGCTATCTTCGATATTTTTCTTTGGTTTTGGTTCGGCTGGTTTTTCGGCGACAGCGGTTTCGATATCGAGTTCGTACCCAGTCAGGCGTGATGCCAAACGAACGTTTTGACCGCCGCGACCAATGGCGATTGACTGCTGGTCTTCGGCAACGAATACCTTAGCGGTTTTTTCTTCTTCGTTGATTTCTACCTTGGCAACTTCGGCTGGGCTAAGGGCATTTCGGATAAACTGATCGACATTTTCATCATAGGTAATGATGTCGATTTTTTCTTGGTCACCGATTTCGTTCATAACAGCTTGGACGCGCGTCCCGTGGCCACCGACAAAGGTGCCGACAGGATCAACGCCAGGAACGGTGCTGACAACAGCCAATTTGGTACGACGGCCAGCCTCACGGGTAATCGCCTTGATTTCAACCGCACCGGTTTCCATTTCTGGTACTTCTTGGCGGAAGAGATATTCAACGAAGGCCTCATTGCCACGGCTAAGGATCAATTGTGGGCCACGATTGTCGCGTTCGATGTCTTTGATAAACACCTTGATGCGGCTGCCGATGCTATAAAATTCACCTTGAATTTGCTCGCTTTGCGGGATAATGCCGATAGCCTTGCCCAGCTCAACGCGAACAACACGAGGCTCAACGCGCTGGACAGTACCAGTGACGACGGTGCCGATTTTGTCTTCGTATTCAGCCAAGACAACTTCACGTTCTGCTTCGCGGAGGCGCTGCAAGACAACTTGCTTGGCGGTTTGTGCAGCCACGCGGCCAAAGCTAACGACTTCGTGCGATTCTTCGATCGTATCACCGATTGCCGCGTCACTCTTGACCTTTTTCGCATCCTCGAGACTGATTTCGACGCTGTCGCTGCCGACTACTTCGACGACTTCACGAGCGACGTACACCTTGGCAGTACCATCATTAGTGTTCAGTTCGGCGCGAACTTCTTGGTCACGCTCGCCATTATCGCGGCGCCATGCAGCAGCGATCGCTTGTTCGATAACGCTCAGAACAGTCTCTTCGGGAAGGTTTTTTTCTTCGGCGATGGTACGTACCGCGAGGGTCAATTGTTTGAGATTAATGTCATCCATGATTATTCATAATTCCTTTCTTTATGAAAAAATCCGACCTGCCGGCCGGAATGTACTACGTTTAGTCTAGCATACGTAGGGGTCGCATGTAAAGCCCAGCCTTATCATCCCAAACACAGGCTCAAGACGACGGCTACAGATTTGCAAACACAAGCATTATATGCTATAATGAAAACATGAACCATAACCAACTTCTTGGTGTTTCCCCTGACGCGACCACTGGTGATATCCAGACCGCCTTTCGCAAGGCTGCCATGGAAGTTCACCCTGATCACAGCAATTCGCCCGAGGCTGCCGAGGCATTCGTCCGCATCAAAGAAGCCCGCGACGAATTGATGAAACGGGCACAAAACGCTGAAGCGCACCGCGACAACGCCAGTGTCCAACAATCGACCGCTGCTGCCGTTCGCGCTACCACCAATGCCGCCTTTGCCACCCCTGCTGATGATTTATTCGACGGCATGACCCCAGAAGAAGTCGCGCACGTTCAAAAACTCGATGAATTGGTGCGAAACACCAAAAAACCATCTCTTTTCCGCCGTGCTCGCGAATCAGCTGAGGTCGCTCGCCACCGCAAAAAACTCAAAACGACCAACGATCGCCTGATGGGCAAGTACTAGACATATTAAATATTTTATGGTAAAGTACGCACAGTTTTGTCGAGAGTCGACAACCGGGATACCCCGTCCTGCCACTCGTCAAAATGACGTTTAACAGGACGTTTCACGGAAGGTTCCAAGCCAATGAACATGAACATGCTCGACGCCGTGTGGACCAAGGCAAATCACACAGGAATGCCGACACTACATGTGTGGCGCCGCTCAAGATACCGCTTCCTGCAATTAATCGATGGTGACTGGCTGCACTGCCGGGTCAGCTACGATGTGACGCCAGAGATGGCGTGCGCGGGCTGGTTCGTCGAAGGAGACCCCGGTATCGATCTATACATTTCGCGGGACGGTCGTCTTGCGATTCAGGTTGCGGTCAATCGCGCTGGACGACACATAGTCAGGCTTATTGATGATGAAATGTATCACGAATACGCCAATTGCTGCCTGACGCTCTTGCGTGATCACGACTTTAGTCCGCCGTTTTCACCAGAGATTGCCGTCTACATTTAGATTAACTTCCGTCCTGTCAAACATAAGTCCCGTCACCTCATCGGTGGCGGGCTGTTTTATTTCACCGGCATCGTTTGCCCGGGACATTGCGCCAAAATCCCCGCCATCACGTCATGTTCGGCCTGCGTCACCCACAACCGGTACTTTATCTTGACCGCAATCTGCCGCGTCACATATTGGCAGCGAAAGGCTTTATTTGGTGGCAACCACGTCGCCGCATCTCCGTCACTTTTGGCTTGATTGGCCGGTCCGTCAACTGCGAGTAGTTCCAGCGGGTCATTGGCCAGCTGTATCCGCTCCTCGTGGCTCAACGCCTGCGCGCCCTTTTGCCATGCATCACTGAGCGCCACCACATGGTCAATCTGCACATCAGTACTCGTTCCGGCACCCCGCTTGAACAGTACTTGTTTGCCGGTATATGGGTCATCAAGCGTTCCCGACTGCACTTTGCAATCTTGCGACACTGTCGCATTCTTGAGATCGCGGTGCAAAATAATATTGCGTGTATCACAACCCAAGCTCTTCGCCCACCCATCGCCAAATTGCGTGCGCATATAGCCCGTCTTTGGCGCACGACCTTTGACGGGTAGCGTCTGTAACTGCTGCTGTACGGTTCCGGCTACCACTGGCGACGCTGACTGATGAACCACCGGTTGCCATGAATCTTGCGCGCCGAGTACTGCCACAACCACCCCAATAACAGCAACGCAAAACACAATCATACGTCGCAGTCGATGAACATTTTTCATAAGTCTAGTATACTGAATATATGGATACAGTGACTCGACTTACAGATTTTTTTACACCTCAACATTACACACTTTCGCTTGATTTACATCGACGGGTACGCACCTTTACTGGCACCGTCACCGTGACGGGCGACATGGCTACGGCCGCTAGTGACATCCGACTGCATGCCAAAGAACTGACGATCGAAACGGTCCTGGTTGACGGCCAGCTAGCTCAGTGGCAACAAGGCGACAATGACGAGTTGATTATTACACAAGACGGCTTGCAACCTGGCACCCCTCATATTATTGTTGTGCGATTTGATGGCAAAATTACTGATGCTATGCACGGTCTGTATCCATGCCACTACGAACATGCCGGTGTCAAAAAAGAGCTGCTTGCCACCCAGTTCGAAAGCCACCACGCCCGTGAGGTCTTTCCGTGTATTGACGAACCAGCGGCCAAGGCCACCTTTGACGTTACCTTGACGACCGAACCAACAATTACCGTACTCGGAAATATGCCGGTGAAATCACAGGATGACGAGGGTGAGCGCATGGTGACAACGTTCGAAACCACCCCGCGCATGAGCACCTATCTGCTGGCGTTTGTCGTTGGCGAGCTACAAAAAGCCACCGCAACTACAAAGGATGGCGTCGAAGTCAACGTCTGGGCAACACCGGCGCAGCCTGCTGCTAGCTTGGCTTTCCCTCTCGATATTGCCGTACGCGTGATTGAGTTTTATAACGATTACTTTGGCGTTCCCTATCCCCTTCCCAAGGCTGACCATGTCGCACTACCTGACTTTTCATCCGGTGCCATGGAAAACTGGGGGTTAATTACCTACCGCGAAATCGCTCTTCTTGCCGATCCGGCAACAACCAGTATTGCAAGCCGCCAATACGCCGCCTCGGTAATTGCCCACGAACTCGCTCATCAGTGGTTTGGTAATCTCGTAACGATGGCGTGGTGGAATGACCTGTGGCTGAACGAGAGTTTTGCGACACTGATGTCATACATCGCAATTGACGGTATCCACCCCGAATGGGAAACCTGGCGTGATTTTTCACTCGAAGAAAGTATTTTTGCACTGCGGCGTGATGCGCTCGACGGTGTACAGTCGGTGCAAGTTGATGTCCACCACCCCGATGAGATCAGCACGCTATTTGACGGCGCGATTGTCTACGCCAAAGGCGCCAGACTGATGCGTATGGTCCAACATTACATCGGCGAAGAAGCCTTCCGCAAGGGGCTAACCGCGTATTTTGACGCATTCGCCTACGAAAATACTGTTGGTAACGACTTGTGGGACAAGCTTGCGGTAGCCAGCGGCAAGGATATTAAGGACATCATGAACACCTGGATTTCACAATCTGGCTATCCGGTTGTGACATTGACACGCGATGGTGATGAACTGACGCTAACCCAAGAACAATTCTTTGTCGGGCCACACGAGCCATCAGATAAACGGTGGCCTATTCCGCTGGACGGCAACAATGTCGAGATTCCAGAATTACTCACCGACCACACCCAGACAGTGCCGGCGGCTGGGCCAGTACAGCTGAACATCGGTGATACCGCACATTTTATTACTAAATATGATGATGTATCGCTTGCCGCCCTGACAAAGAGCATTGCTGACATGTCACTTGATACCATTGGGCGCATTCAATTACTTAATGAGGCGATTATGCTGGCCCGTGGCGGCATCCAACCAAGTAGCGCGCTCATCCCCCTGCTTGATGCATACCAAAACGAATCAGCAGAACCAGTTTGGTCAATTATTTCGATGGGCTTGGCCGAGCTGCGAAAATTCGTCGAGAACGAGAGCGACGCGGAAACAGCACTGCGCATGCTATCAGCACGAATTGCCAGCAAGCAGTACGAGCGATTGGGATGGGAGCCAAAATCAGGCGAATCCGAAGATGACACCAAACTGCGAAGTACCATTATTGGCCTGACACTGTACGGCGAAGACAGCGAAGTGATTGCAGAAGCTCAACGCCGTTTTGAGTCAACGTCTATCGAGGATATCGACCCAGAGTTGCGATCGTTAGTGTTGAGTTCAGTAGCGCGTTACGGAGATGCAGCAGTTGTTGACGAGCTGCTAGAGGCCTACCGCTCGACCCAATCTGGCGAATTGCGCCAGGATATTTGCGCCGGCATCACCAGCACACGAGTACCCGAAAAAATCGACCAATTGCTTGACGTGATCAAAAATCCCGACATTGTTCGTCCGCAAGATGCTGCGCGCTGGTTTGTCTATCTGATTCGTGGCCGCGACAGCCGCGATCAGGCATGGCGATGGCTGCGCGAAAACTGGGACTGGGTCGTCGAGATATTTGGCGGCGACAAGAGTTACGATGACTATCCACGATATAGCGCGAGCGCCCTCGTTACCCGTCAGCAATTAACCGAATACAAAGAATTCTTTGAACCAATGATGGACGTTCCGGCATTGACGCGAGCGATCTCGGTTGGCACCAGCGAGATCGAAGGTCGAGTTGAGTTGATTGAGCGAGATAAAGATGCAGTTATTGCGGCGTTAAGAGAGCTGTAAGATCACCTCGTTCTCCCTCCGGCCAAGAACAGAGGGAACTTACTCGACCAGCTCAAGATATTCTTCCACCTCTGGCGGAGCACCAGTCAAAGAAATACCCGAAGTAATAAGTGGCGTATTTGTGATTTTTTGACTATGCGCGTAAAATTTTGCGGCATAGCGCATTTGATTCAACTTCTTGGGCGTGATCGCCGCCATACCGCTACCTTGATGAGCGCTTTTGCGATATTTCACCTCAGTAAAATACAGTGTGTCATTTTTGCGTGAGACGATGTCGATTTCGCAGTATTTGGTTTTCCAGTTGCGTTCAATGATTTCGTGACCGTGGCGCATTAAATAGTTGGCTGCTTCGTCTTCGGCGCGATCACCGATTTTTTTGGTTGTTTCTTTTTGATTAAATACTGAGTCACGTTCAGGATGACGGACGGGCGAATCCATCCGATATTTCGCGAGTGGCGCAAACGATAGCCGATGCAGCGGTGTAACACCAAACTGCTCGATCGCCGCACGGTGTTTCGCGACACCATAGCCCGCATGGTTTTTAAACCCATACTCTGGGTATAACGCATCTTGTTCGGTCATATACCAGTCGCGCTCTACCTTAGCCATAATACTGGCAGCACTGACACTCGGCACCAACAAATCAGCTTTCGGCATTATTGTCACGTATTTTCCTTTACCCGTGTCAGCCAAAAAGTTCACAGTGCCGTCGATAATAATTTCACTATAGGGCACATGAATCTGCTCAACCGCTCGACGCGTCGCCAGCCGCAATGCCTCTCTCATACCGACCATATCAAGCTCGTCCGCACTCACCCAACCTGTCGTAGCTGCCTGAGCTCGTTCGACAATCTCGCCATATAGCAGTTCGCGCTTTTTCTTGGTCAGCTTTTTGCTATCGGTCAGTCCTGTGATCTGCACCCCGCCAAGTACAACCGCACCAACCACCAATGGCCCCGCCCACGGCCCGCGACCAGCCTCGTCAATTCCCAAAATCATATATTGATTATAAACGAAAACACCCTCTGTTTACACAGAGGGTGTTCGAAACAAACGAGAGAGATTACGCTTCGGCTTTTTCGTCGGTCGTTTCAGCAGCTGGTTCCTCAGCTTTTGGCGCCTCCGGAAGGGCATTCACTGTTTCGCGGTCAAATTTTTGAGCGACCAAGCGAGCGCTTTTACCGCTACGGTTGCGAAGGAATGACAGATAGTTACGGCGCACCTTTGATCGGCGGACGATTTCTACCTTTTCAACTAGTGGACTATGCAGCAAAAAGCTCTTTTCGACACCAACACCGCTCGCAATCTTGCGCACCGTAATACGTGATGTATGTGATTTTTTGTTATCAGTACGGATAACCACGCCTTCGAATACCTGAACACGCTCTTTGTTACCTTCTTTAATCTTTTGGTGCACACGAACGGTGTCACCACTACGTGCATCAACAACAGCGTGTTTTTTCTGCTCGTCATTTACCTTTTTGATTAGTGCAAAACTCATTTTTTCTCTCGCTTAACCTTTATAAATACAATCAATAATGTATTATAGCATACTCCTGCACTGATGAAAAGAGGGTACTTTTGACCGAAATACCTTGCCTTCCTACCCCTGTTTGCCGTATAATCATAATAACTACTAAACTACTGTGGGGGAGTAAGGTAACGTAGGTGCGAGTCATAAGGGGTAAATTGGGGCAACATCACCGACATGCAACCTGGCAGCTGAGTATACAGCAGCCGTGGTTTTTTCGGACGCCGGTACGCCGCTTACTAACAGTACTTTTTTGCATCATTCTTCTCACAATCTCTGTCGCAACTATCGCGTTGTGGCACCTTCGGACATCGTACGCAATTTTGTCGCCAACTATCAGCACTATCAGTACCACAAGTGGTACAACTGGAGGCGGAACAACTGTCACCATTTCAGGGAGCAACTTTCAAAACGACAAAATCAAAAAAGTCGTTGCTGGCGGTGACCATACCTGTGCACTCACAGTAGCAGGAAAGGTATATTGTTGGGGGCTGAACGGTAGCGGACAGCTAGGTAACGGTAGTACTAGTACAAGCGGCACTCCCGTTGCCATCAATACAACCGGTATGACTGGCAGCAGCTCTTTTGACGATATTAGTGCGAAAGGCGATACGACCTGCGGCGTAAATACCCTTGGCGCCGCCTACTGCTGGGGCCTTAACGCGAATGGTCAAATTGGCGACAATACGACCACTAACCGTAATATCCCTACAGCTGTTAATACAACCAACGGCGTCAGCGCGCTGTACGGCAAGACAGTCACATCAATCGTTGTTGGCAGTAGTAAATTAGCCGGAACAGTTGTCGGTACAGGGGTGTGTGCGCTAACAACCGAAGGAAAAGTGTATTGCTGGGGCTATAACGT
>JASLCP010000034.1 GCA_030151825.1 Candidatus Saccharimonadales bacterium | reverse complement strand
AGCCGCAGTTAATGTTGTTTTACCGTGGTCAACGTGACCCATGGTACCAACGTTGACGTGAGGCTTGCTTCGATCGAAATCTGCCATTTTAGGGTATTTCTCCTGATTAATTATATTTATCCTTCGCATGTATACGGAAGGAATGAAAGACACTCCAAACCATACAATGCGACGTATGGTGTAGATTATACAGGGTTTTACGCCGTTAGTAAAGCCCTCGAGAGTTCTGTTTCGCAGCGAGTACTATCGGCTATCGATGATGCTTTAGTGCCGTTCGCCCAATCTTAAGCATGTGCTTTTCGCGGTACTGCTCGAAACTCTGTTTGCTGATACCGTGCATTGAAATAAAGGTATTGAGCCTCTCTGAACCGATAAAGTGTGGCAACATCACATAACTCACCCCTAATCGGTACAGCTCTGCCGCCTGATTGTGGTTATTCGAGTAGCAGACGATCACCGCATCAGCGTTTCGGCGCCGGACATACCTGACGAGCGACGCATTGATAGTATGGTCGCCAATCGTATTAATGATGAGCTTGGCGGCATCCATCTGTATTTCGGCGAGCAGCTCAGGGTCCGTTGCATCACCATAGAGATACGGAATATTCGCGCGGTGCAAGTCTTCGATAACTTCTGGGTCATAGTCAACCACCACAAATGGCTTTTTGAGTGAGCGAAAGGTCTTGAGATACTGACTCCCGCCGTTGTTATAGCCAAATAGAATGAGTGGGTATGCTTTTGATTCGTGTTTTTTATCAACCGCACCGGCCCGCTCAAACAAATGTAAATGACGTTCGAATCTCGCGAACAGCGCGTTGTCATACTGCATCAAATAGGTCGACACGATAATCGTTACTAACGCTACAATCGTCACTACCGACGCAACGTGCATACCAATGACCCCCGAGCTTGCCGCCAGGACAATCAGGATGATTGAAAACTCGCTAATTTGCGACAGATTAATACCGGTCTTAAAGCTGGTTCGCCGCGTATAGCCAAGCAATCCCAGTGAACTCATGACAATCAACGGCTTGAGCACAATAACAATTAACGACAATACTATCGCAGGTATTATCGCTCCAGCAAGGTCGTGGAGCTGAAGGTTTTCACCGAGGCTAATAAAGAACAAGACGACAAAGAAGTCGCGTAGCGGCTTTAGCCGAGCGCCAATCTGATGCGCATATGGCAGATGCGCTAATGCGACGCCAGCAAACAGCGCGCCGATCTCGATTGAAAATCCGATGTGACTGACCAGTGTCGCCACGCCAAAACCCCAAGCGAGCGCAAATAAAAAGAGTAGCTCCTGAGATTTGGCGATCGACTTGAGGGCACGCGGCAATATTTTGATTGATATGAGCGCCAATACGGCAATCACCGCCACCCCCTTCAGAAGGAGCAACCCTATATCAACAGCAGTCAGCGCATCGCCTGACCCAGCAGCTGCGACAAAAAGCAGTGCAAATGTTGCCACAATATCATCCAACAAGATGACACCAATGGCAATCTGGCCGTTCAGCCGCGATATTTCCTTTTTGTCGCTCAACACTTTGGCGATAATGATCGTACTACTAAAGAACAGTGCCAACCCCACCAGTAGCGACTCGACAAGACTAAAGTGAAAGGCCGCACTGACAATAAAGCCAAGGGTACCGACAGTCATCAAAATCGCTGTGGCTGTCAAAAAGACTGGTCGTCCCAACCGCTTAATCACCGAGACACTTAGCTCGAGGCCAATGATGAACAGCAGTAGCGCAATACCAATCTCGCTAAACGTCTCGAAGGCATGCTTGTCAGCAATCAGCCCCAATAGTCCCGGCCCCACCACAATGCCCGTCAAAATATGTCCGACAATCAGCGGCTGCTTAAGCCGACGCATTACCAGTGCCATCAACGTGGCGACAACAATCACCACCGATAGCTGCGTAAAGACATCACCGGTCATGCGCACCTCTCCCTAACCTATATCGTACCTGCATTATCCCTAGTATACAGAGGCCCTCGGCTGATGACAACCGAGTTAAGCAACTTGCAAATGAGCGCGCTCGCTTGGCATCACCAATGGTACGACATCTGCGTACTCGTCACCGGCTCGAAGATGAGTAATCAGCTTGTCCTGATATTCGACACCGGCAGCGTGACTCGGATTCGGCCGCAAGCTATCAACGACATGCAAGATATCGTTATCGAATAACTGGCGATATTGGTCGACTGCACGGTAGACATCAACCACGTCATCTTTCACTGATGACAGATAGGTCATGCTTTTTATCGCTGCCTTGCTAAGTTCGCGGGGCAAAAAATGCGTCTCACGAATAAATCGCGTCTGGCCTTCAACCGCACTGAGTGGTGTACTGGCGGTAGCCCGTAAATGTCCGATCATCACATCATCCGCCTCCGGGTGCTCGCGAATCACCTTTTCGGCACGACGATGCATGGCATAACTATATAATTTTGAGGTCATCGAAATACCGGGCACTAATTTGGCAGCTGTAACGCCCTTCAGTGTATGCGGCGTCAAATCTGATACATCACTGGGTGACGAGTCAAAGACAACATTGTCGATATTCCCGAATTTGCTCCGAAATGTACTATCACGCAGCAAATGACTAAACACCATGCCTCCCATCGACATCAGGTAAAACGACGCCGGGCGATCATCCTGCCGACGTGCCTCAAGCAGTTGATCACGCACTGCATCAAATGAAAAGCCTCGATCGGGATACACTACCGTGTGAGTCGAACCCAGCTGAGTGACCCGGGGTGCCAACTGATCGGCAACAAAACGGCCGTCACTACGACAACCTGGCAATACATAAATTGCCTGCTCGCCCGTTCCATCATGGCTGACCAAGTCGGTCGTGCTACTACCAAGCGCATTCTGGCGCACCGTTGCCACTGATTCGAGTGCAATTGTCGATAATAAAACACCCGCGGCTAACGTTCGTGCCGAGTACTCGACGCCGAACCGCTTGTTTCGCGGTGATTGATCCAAGATAGTCATGTTTATATCTCCTGTGTTGTTGGTTTTTGTGGTGTTAGTGTGTCATGCGTTCCGTCGATATCATCTTTCTCAATAACATTTAATGATTATGCCATTGGTATAGCACATTGTGGTTATGGTTGCAAGAGCCTCTTTTTTACTCCATGATTTCTTGCTAATCAACCCCTGTTTGCCGTATAATCATAAACAACTACTAAATAACTGTGGGGAGTTACATAACGTAGGTGTGGGATAGATGGGAAGAACAGAGGCAAACACGCCAGCGTGTACCCTGGCAACTGAGCATACAGCAGCCATGGTTTTTTCGGACGCCGGTACGACGGACTATTCTTGGCCTCTTTTTGACACTTGCATTGGTGGCAGGAATTGTCATTACCGTACGCTTGCATCTACAGTCCGTCTACGCTGCTGCCCCAGCAATTAGCAGCATCAGTCCTAATAGCGGATCGCCGAATGGTGGAACGCGAGTGACAATTCAGGGGTCGAATCTGGTGGACGGATTGCCGTTAACGCAGATCAGCGTCAAGAATCAGCACGCCTGCGGGATCTCTAGCGACGGCAAAGCATATTGTTGGGGCTATAACTCTTATGGAGAATTGGGAGATGGCACCACCACCGCTCGGTCAGCACCAACAGCTGTCGATACAAGCGGCGCACTAAATGGAAAAACGATCACGCAAATAAGTGCAGGGTTACTTCATACCTGCGCGCTTACTACAGAAAATAAAGTGTACTGCTGGGGCTATAACGAATCTGGAGCCCTTGGTGATGGCACTATCGTTGAGAGACATACGCCAAAAGCCATTGACACAAGCGGCGCTCTAAATGGAAAAACAATAACGCAAGTAAGTGCAGGTGGGCAATTTACTTGCGTAGTAACAAATGACGGTGGCGTCTACTGCTGGGGATTCAATAGCGACGGTCAGCTAGGAGACGGAACGTCTACGGATCATATCACCCCTGCCCCCATATCTACTGGCGCACTCACAGGAAAGACCGTTCTCCAGCTTAGCGCTGGAGACTCGCATGCCTGCGTCATCGCAAGCGACAATAAAGCCTATTGCTGGGGAAGTAATTATTACGGAGAATTAGGAGATAATTCAATAGTAGAACGCAATGTACCAACAGCAGTATATACAGGCGGAACACTGAATGCCAAAACAGTCCTCAAAATCAGCTCAGGTGATTGGCACACCTGTGCTATTGCGTCAGACAATAAAGCCTACTGCTGGGGAAGTAATTATAGTGGAGCCGTCGGAAACGGTAACACGATTGATCAAAAAGCCCCAGCAAGTGTCGTATCAACTGGAGTACTTAATGGGAAAATAGTTACGCAAATCAGCGCGGGGTCAGATACTTCCTGCGCAATAACCAGCGAGTATAAGGCGTACTGCTGGGGCTACAATTATAACGGACAGGTAGGAGACAATTCGACGACGAACCGCACCCAACCTGTTGCTGTTAACGCCACAGCGACACTCTCCGGCAAGGCCGTTACACAAATTAGCGTCGGCACGGGGACTTCATGCGCACTCACTAGCGAGAACAAAGGCGCCTGTTGGGGCGACGGCACCAGTGGTCAACTTGGCGGGGGTGCCATGATAAGCAGTCTCGTTCCTGTGACCGTTTTTGGAACCGGCATGTCCGAAGCCGTCCCCAGTGTCACCTTTGGCGACGTAGCCGGCACTGACGTCGTCGCTCTCACTCCTTCAACAATCATGGTTACCAC
>JASLCP010000029.1 GCA_030151825.1 Candidatus Saccharimonadales bacterium | reverse complement strand
TCTCGGCGATAGAATGTGAGGTTCACAGTTCCATAACTACGATTGTCCACCACAACAACTCCTGGTTCGGATAGAGCCTCACATCTATCTGGTGTTGATAATACCATAAGCGCTCCGGGTTTTAAAAGACTGAATAATCGGGCAACTGTGGATAACTGAAGGTCGTGATAGGGTGGGTCAACAAAAATGATGTCAAAACCACTACAATCAGTGGTATCTAACCAATTAGACAGTGAGGTACGAATCAGTTTTGCTTGGGTATCGACGCCAAGTGTGGCGATATTTTTTGCGAGGACTTTTTGGGCGATTCGATCCCGTTCGATAAACATTGCCGAAGTTGCCCCACGAGAGAGCGCCTCAAAGCCAAGTGCGCCGGTGCCGGCAAAGGCATCGAGGACTTCGGCACCCTCAAGCTCGCCTTGAATAATATTAAAGAGCGCACTACGCGGCCGGTCACCCATTGGATGAGTGCGACGACCGTCGGGGGCTTCGATTTTGCGACCACCAAACAGTCCGCTGATGATGCGGATATTCACCGGTAGTGATCCTTGCGCTGCTGACTGGCCTGGATGTCGCAGAAGTACCAGATTAAACAGACAGTTTTGGCGATTTCCGGTACGAGTATGTGACGAGTATCGTGCGCCAGACGACGTGTCCAGCCTGAGCGCGAAAATTCTTCGTAAAGCTGTAAATCGACAATACGTGCCAGCGCCCGGTCAAAAGTGGCGATGATACCGTTATCGAGGGCGGCTTTGAGTTCATCCTCTGTCGGAGATGCAGAGGCGATTCGTTGACCCGCAATAGTAGTGGCGACACCCAACTCAAAGGCCAAGTGGGTCGTCATGATTCCTTTGGCTCCCCAGACTTTCCAGTTATTGCGCACTTGTTCGCGGCGTGTTTTGCCAGGAAGAAGGAGTTTTTCCTTTGCACTAGTGCGTGTTTCAAGCCCCTTGCCATCACGCATTTCTTCTAATTCAGCCTCAAGTGGATAGTGATGGGCTGGTGTTAGGCCGTCGGTGATAGCATGAGCAATCCAAGCTGCCTCAAATGCCGCTCGTTCGTGATTGTCATTGACCAATGCGTCAGTTAGGTTGTAGGCGTGATCGACAATCATAGTACGAAGGCTCATATCAGTAGGGTCGTTAGGGTCGATATAGTGCCACGGTTCGTCACGACCGGGACTTTTGCGCTTGATACCATCCGGGCCGTTGAGTCCTTCAAAGTGGATAATCTTGTTCTCAAGCGGAAAAATCGTCTTGCGTGGTAAGTTTGCTGCCAGTGCACGACGGGCAACACGATCAATCTTTTGATGGACCCCCATGAGGCGGCCGGATTTAACACGAAATGTTGTTCCAGTATACATATATGCGTTTGTTAGATTAATTCAGTGTCGTCAGGCGCTGATATTTCTTCACCTGATCAGCTAACTGTTTATATTGTAACAAATCCTCGCCAGATTGCACGAAGGCTTTGGCGGCGCGCTGAGCACGGGCGATAAGTTTGGTATCGGCCAAGGTGGCAATTTGTAAATTCAGGGCACCATGCTGGGCGCGGCCATAGATTTCGCCGGGTCCACGCAGCTGGAGGTCGACTTCTGCCAGGTAAAAGCCGTCATTCGATTTTTCAATCTCGCGCAGGCGCTGGGAGGGTTTGGAGCTATCGCTCATAACAAGATAGCAGTAACTTTGGTGTGATGAACGTCCGACACGACCACGCAATTGATGGAGTTGGCTGAGACCAAAGCGATCAGCATTTTCGATAACCATTACGGTGGCATTTGGAACATCGACACCGACTTCAACAACGGTGGTACTGACTAAAATATCGGTTTCACCGCGAGCGAACGATTGCATGACAGCATCTTTTTCGTCGGATTTCATTTTGCCGTGCAATAATCCAATGGTGCGATGCTTAAAGACTGATTGCCGAAGTTTTTTGTATTCGGCTTCGACACTTTTGATTTCGTTGTCGGGATTGTCGTCGATCAGGCTGCAGATAACGTAGGCTTGTCGGCCGACGGCAATTTCGGCATCGATTTTTTCGTAGAGCTGGGCGGTGCTGTTCGGTGACCATAATGTGGTGGCAATGGGCTTTCGGCCTTTTGGTAACTCGTTCAAAATGCTAACATCCAGTTCGCCGTATACCGTTAGTGCGAGGCTGCGCGGAATCGGCGTGGCGGTCATCGATAACAGGTGTGGCATCCGTTCAGACTTGGCCAGAAGTGCTTGGCGCTGCTTGACGCCAAAACGATGTTGTTCGTCGATGGCGACAAAGCCGAGTTTATGAAAATGGACGGTGTCTTGGATGAGTGCGTGCGTGCCGACGACAATATCAACCTCACCGGATTCGATCATGGTGTACAAAGTTTTCCGAGCGGTGCCTTTGACGCTGCCAGTGAGTAGTCCGACGGTGACGCCAAAGGGCTGGAGTAGTGTTGTCAGTGTTTCGGCATGTTGCGACGCCAAAATTTCGGTAGGGGCCATGATGGCCGATTGAAAGCCTGCGTGTGCTGCCGCCCGAGCAGCGAGCCCTGCCACGACGGTTTTGCCTGATCCTACGTCGCCCTGCAAAAGCCGATTCATTGGTGTTTCGTGTTCGAAATCTTGGATAATTTCCCAGGCGGCCAGTCGTTGCGCACCGGTCAGTGAAAAGGGTAGTTCTTTGACAAACGCGGCCACGACTGCTTGGTTAAACGGAATATGCCAGCCTTTGAGCTTGGCGTTTTCTTGTTTGTTCAGTTGGCTGGCAAGGAGGAGCTCGAATAATTCCTCAAACCCCAGACGTTCACGCGCTGTTTCGATGTCGTCAGTAGATGCAGGAAAGTGGAGCTGCTTAAGTGCCTCGCCGTGGCTAATGAGCTTTTCGGTAGACACAATCCTCGCCGGCAATGTTTCGGGATGCATGACAATCAACGGCTTTAGTTCGGCGATAATTTTGCGTACTAATTGGCTTTTAAGTCCTTTGACCGCGCGATAGATAGGTACGATACGATCGCCCGAAATCGATATGTCGCTGGCTTTTTCAGCGCTGGGGTTAGTCAGCTGATATTTATTGTAATTAAATTCGAATTCGCCCGAAAAAAGGAACTCGTCGCCCGTTTTAAGTTGTGATTCGCGGTAGGGCTGGTTGAACCATACGGCCTGTAGCTTGCCGGTGTCGTCGGCTAGCGTTGCGGTAGTAATACGCAGTCCACGCCGAACGGGGCGCGTAGCGATTTTTTCGCAGCGCGCTTTGATGGTTCGTTTGCCCGGCTGGATATCGGCAATTGATGTGACACCCGAATAATCCTCGTACGCTCGCGGCAAAAAGGTAACTAAATCATGTACTGTCCGAAACTGTGCGGCTGTAAATTGCTCAGCCGTTTTGTCGCCAACTCCTTTGACGCTCGACAGTGGCGAGGCAAAATTCATTGCTATTTGTCGGTGACGCCAAGCACGCCTTCTAGTACGTACGCGGTATCTTGCCAGCCCTCGACGGCAATGCTATCGATGCCCATGGCCTTGACCGGATAATCGTTGCCACCTTCTTGTAGCTTGTCGCCACAAAAGAGGATTTCTTCTTGGCTGATGTCGATAGCTTCGATGAGTTTGCGCATACCGTAGGCTTTGTCGATGCCGATACGGGTGATGTCAACACTGGTGGTGCCACCAAGGCGTACTTCCAGATCAGGCAGACGTTCGGCGATGAGGTCGCGCAGCGCTTGTTTGGCTTCTTCGTTCGCCTCTGACCAAGCGTATTTTTCGTCGGCTGGTGCTTGCTGACCAAGTGCCGAGTAGGTTACTTGGCTGCCGCGGTCTTCGATGATTTCACCATAGGGTTGTTCGGCCCATAGTCCAACCTCTTTGGCAGATTCTTCGACGACACGATAAATTTCTTCCTTTTGTGCTTTGGTCAGGTCTTCGGCATATTGTTGTTTCCAGCTTTGGCTCAGCTCATCGTAACGATAGTAGCGCGTACCACAGGTTGGCATCAGGTGCATGCGGTTTAGCTTGTGTGCAGGCGCCTCTAGCCGGTTAACAACTTGCTTTTGGAATTGCTCAAAACTGCCTCCCGAAATGATACAAATTTCGTAATGGTCTAGAATATCAATCAGAATTTCGGCCATGCGATCAGAAATCGGTGATTTCGTCACAGCCAACGTGTCATCAAGATCGAATGCGATTAGTTTTTTTGCCATAGGGTCCCTCCGAGAATGTAAGTATACATCCCGATTATAACAGACGAAAGAAGTTGTATAAAATCGTCAGTGACACTAGAAAAGGCGACGCTTTTTTGGTACAATCGTGGGGTAAACGAAACTTTTTTACATACGCGGATGTGGTGGAATTGGTAGACACGCTAGCCTTAGGAGCTAGTGCCCTCGGGCGTGAAGGTTCAAGTCCTTTCATCCGTACCAAGCAATGAAGATCCTTTTTAGGGTCTTTTTTGCTATAGGAGGTATTGTCCAGGTGGACAATCGTCGTTTGAAATCGTTACAATAAAACAGTAGAGGAGGTCTGATATGGTAACGTACACACTTGGAGGGGGATGTTTTTGGTGTCTAGACGCGGTGTTTCGGCGATTAAAAGGCGTTGAATCGTCGATTTGTGGCTATTCTGGCGGTACGGCAGTCGAGGCAGATTATTACACCGTGGCGACGGGCAAGACGGGGCACGCCGAAACAGTACAAGTGACGTTTGACGAGACGGTAATTCCAAGGAAGGACATACTGGACCTATTTTTCTTGCTCCATAACCCAACGACCAGAGACCGTCAAGGTGCCGACGTTGGCCCTCAGTACCGTAGTGTAATGTTTTATACCGATGAAGCGCAAAAACAGCAATTTGAAGAGGCAAAAAAGCATGCACAGGCCAATTGGGATGACCCGATTGTTACCGAAATCAAGCCACTTGATGCCTTTTATGAGGCCGAGTCAGAGCACCAAGATTATTTTACTCATAACCCCGCCAACGGCTATTGTAGCGTCATCATTGCACCCAAAATCAGCAAAGCGCGTCAGGCGTACCAAAAATACTTCGCCTAAGGTCGTTCGGATTGCGTCATAACGACGCGCTCGTCGACTATCAGTCTTTCGTCGTAACCGGCACGTTCGTAAAGTGTTCGGGCAGCGGTATTAGTGATATCGGTTTCCAGCCAAATGACATTGTGATAGTCCATCGTTTCGCGAAAATCCAGGTGGGCAGCTTGCATAAAGTGCCTGGCCAGCCCCTGTCCACGGGCTGCCTCGTACATGCGAATGGCAAACGTAAAATCACCGTCGGTATGTTCCGAAGATGCCTCGCCAAACCAAATGATGCCGGTAATCGCTGTTTCCCCGATAGTATACACAACGCGTTGATGCTGGTGATACCATTCATTAGCGCTGTCTTTGTTGGTAAAGCGCCGTGCCGCATCATTTGGTGTAAATTCTAAAATATGTGGTTGACTCGACAGGGCGACAAGCTCCGTAGCCACCGAGTCGTCCCAGCCGCGATACATCTCAAATCCGCGTTCTGATAGTGGTGCAGTATAAGTGTTGTGAACGACTTGTCGCGTATTCATACCATTATTGTACATTGCGCTGCACACAAATCATCGTGCTTGTGGTATGATGGTAGCAAATGACTGCATAAGGGGTGTCAGGATTAAAAAATCATGAGTAAAGTCGCGAATTATCTGAACGAACATATCTTGGGCGAAGTGACCTGTAATGACGCTATTAGGGCGGCCATGTCGACCGACGCCAGTGTGTTGACGATCAAGCCGGAGATGGTAGTCTATCCGCGAACAACCAATGATATTCGCAAAGTAGCTCGCTTTTCAAACCAGCTGGCCGAAAAGGGGCATTTACTGCCAATTACTCCGCGTGGTGCGGGCAGTGACCAGACGGGTGCAGCGATTGGGAAGGGTATTATCCTGAACACGACGGCGCATATGGACGCGATTTTTGAAATCGACGCCAAGCAACGACTAGCGCGCGTCCAGCCGGGTGTCACCTTCAAGGCGCTCAACGACGCGTTGCGACTGCACGGTATGTATATTCCGTCGTATCCAGCGTCGGCGTCGTACAGTACAATCGGTGGCGCCATCGCCAACAACGCCAGCGGGCTGCTTTCTGGCAAATATGGCGCAACCGGTGACTGGGTGAGTCAAATCGAAGTCGTTCTCAGTAGTGGCGACGTCCTGCAGACAGGGCGTCTGAGCAAGCGAGAGCTGGGCCGCAAAAAGGGCCAGCAGACGCTTGAGGGCGAGATTTATCGCCAAATCGATAACCTTATTACAGACAACGCTGATTACCTTAGTAATGCGATTGATCCATCGGTACGTGATAACGCTGGGTATACGGGTATTGCGACTGCCAAGCGCAAAGATGGCTCGATTGATCTGACACCAATTATCGCGGGTAGCCAAGGTACTCTGGGGGTTATTTCTGAAATCATTGTCAAAGCCGAATTTTTGAGCGGGCTATCGATGGCGGCGATTGCCTTTTCTGATTGGAACGCGGCGCGCGATTCGTTTGACGCGATTGCGGCGCTTGGCCCATGCGTCATGGAGCTATTGGATGGCGGTTTGTTTGAGGCAGCGCTTGAGCAAGGTAAGAAATATGAATTCTATGCCGACGCGAGTGCGTCTGGCAGTGCTGCGGCGATTTTATTGGTTGGGTTTGACAACCAAAATGAACGCCAGCGAGGCAAACGAGTAAAAAAGCTCCGAAAAATGCTTGAACCGACCGGTACCTATGTATCGGTAGCCAAGGATAATGCGGATACGGCTGCACTTTTGGCTCTTCGTGATGTATCATCGGTCATTGTCGCCCCTGATACCGGTACCGAATTAACGCCACCGCTAGTGGATGGTGCCTATGTGCCGTCTGGTCGTTTTGAAGAATTCATGTCGGCACTCGCAGTACTCGGCGACAAATATCATGTGGGGTTGCCACTATACGGCAATGTGCTCGATAACGTCTACAAGGTACGACCTCTGTTTGAGCTGCACAAAGTCACCGAACGACAAAAACTCCTCAAATTTACCGATGAGTACGCTAAATTGATCGCCAGCCATGGTGGTCATCTGATTGGCGAGTCGGGTGAAGGCCGATTCAAGGCCTTGTTTGCTCACAAAGAATTCGACGAAGACCTTGCAGCCATCTATGACGCCGTTCGCAAAGCCTTTGATCCGCAGGGTATCATGAACCCTGGCGTAAAGCAGCCGACCGAACTCAAAACCCTCGTCGCCCAGCTACGAAAAAGCTACGACCTCTCTGCATTTGCTGGTTACTTTCCAGCGAATTAGTTATTTTGTGTTTGATGTTGCACTATAGGCTCGGGGTAGTGGTGTGCAGTGATGCTCGCGCATACCTCTTGACGGAGGAATGGTCTTACGAGTGTACCTTATTGGCAGGTGGCTGGATATGGCGGCTGCGTGAAACGTAACTCAATAGTAGGCGCGCACGTTCCCTCTCGACGGACAGTACTTTGTCATGTACACTATACTGGTAGACGCGCGGATGTGGCGGAATTGGTAGACGCGCTAGCTTCAGGTGCTAGTGCCCTTCGGGGCGTGGAGGTTCAAGTCCTCTCATCCGTACCAAAAAGAAAAGGTCTCTTTACGGAGGCCTTTTCTTTTTGCAAGCGAAAGCTTATTTTGTTAGTGCCGCACCCGTCAGCCCCACAACCACCGCAATCATCAATACAAACAATAAGACGCCGACGATCAGGATAAATGGTAGCGCCAAGCTAAACCATGATAGCCAGTGAACGGGTGGCTTCTCACGCTTAGCAGCCTCAAGGGCGGTATATTCACGATACAGTTCGCTGGTGCTGGCGACGGCCACCACAGAGCTGATGTACCCGAGAGTTATCAGATTAAACAGTAGTTGCGAGGCAAAAATAGTCATCAAACCATTTTTAGTCAACCGATTACTTTCTTTGATAGCTGCATCACCGCGAAGGCCCTTGTCAAAAAACACCACACCAGCAAACGAATAGCGATAAAAGGCGATAATACCGGGCACAATCAGGAGTAGCGACCACAAGAAAATCTTGATATTCATCCAAATATACAGCCACAGATAGCCACCAAATTGTCCCAAAACGGTGTTAAATGCTTCGCCGATCGTTGTTTGCTCGCTACGGGCGACACGAAGTGCTGTATACGACTGAATGCCGTGTAACATTGCGCTGACCACGAGACTAAAGAGAACGATAATTGCAACAACGCCAACGACTAGTGGCAATTGTTGCGGATCGATTGCTTGCACAGATGACTGCAAGGGATTACTGTCATTGGCGTCATCTGCTCGGTAGAGTACCGAAATCATGGTTGTCGCGGCGCCAATCAGTAAGATGACGATACCAACGCTAGTTGCCATCGAAAATAATCGAGTAATACCGTTAAGCGTGATGAAAAATGGATTTAGCGCTGGGGTTGGTGTGTCGAGTTTTTTTGATGATGCCATAATATCTCCTTCTTTACAGTATACGCTATACTGAGAGTGAATGGAAAGTGAACGAAACATTGGCGTCGGGCCGCATCCGCAGCCATGGCCAACGGGGCCTCAGTACGATCAGACGCTGCTGGCACAGGGCGACCGTCGCAATGTGCCTGACCAGTATCGCTACTATACGGTCGAGGCTATCAAGGAGGCGATTGCCGAGCAAGCGGTTGAGCTAGAAGTTGCCATCGAAAACTGGCAACACGACAGTAACATTGGCACGATTGTACGTACGGCCAACGCGTTCAATGTGGCAAAAGTGCACATTATTGGCAAACGGCATTGGAACCGGCGCGGTGCTATGGTGACTGACCGCTATATGACGATTGAACATCACGCGGACGTGGCATCGTTTGTGAAGGCAGTCAAGAAGAAAGCGTTAATTGCTATCGATATTATTAACGGCGCAGAGCCACTTCACCAGATAGCGTTGCCGCGAAATGCGGTATTGGTATTTGGAGGTGAGGGCCCGGGGATTAGTGACGAAATGCTGGCTGTCTGCCAGCGAACGGTAATGATCGAGCAATTTGGGAGTACACGGTCAATTAACATCGGTGTAGCGGCGGGAATCCTGATGTATCAGTGGCGCTCACAGCATGATCTACTGAGGTAGTTATAAATAAGCATAACTATATTGTCTAAATCTATTGACGCTAATGCAAATTTATGCTACAATGGGGTTATAGTAGATGTGAGGAGGATTTCATGAGCATGCGAGGCTTACGAAGTGTTATAAATAAGTTGCGATTTGTCCAAGGTAATAATGTGTTGGTCGGGGCCTTCTTTGGTCTCGGTTTGCTGACATTCGGTTTTTTGGGCCTGACTCAGTTCAGTACCAGCGCCGAGGCAGCTGACTGTAGCGGCAACTCGATTATGCGTTGTGGCGCCAATACGCCAACCGAATTCAAGAATAAATGTAACGCCAACGCCGAGGGTGACCTCAAGGCAATTTACGGCCACTACCGAATTCCTTGTGACATTCGCGTTGTCGAAGGCCGTTCATACAAAGACAACACCGTCCGTGTCAACGGCCGAGTTGTTGCGACAAACGCCCAAAGTATCGGTCGTTTTAAAAAGCCAGGTGATCATGCCATTGCTATTGCCGGCAAAACATACTGGGAGGCACCAAATAGCAGCGCCTTCGCCAGCGATGGCCTACGCACCTATGTTGCACTCGATGCAAACGGTAACTTTATGTACGCCGTACTTGCCGACTGTGGTAACCCCGTGTATGCAAAACCAGTTCCACCAAAGCCAAAACCACAGCCAAAATACACCTGTGACAGCCTCACGATGACGTCATCTACGGCCTCGAAGAAACAATTTACCGCCAAGGGTTCTGCATCGAACGGCGCGCAAATTACCGGCTATGTCTTTGACTTCGGTGACGGTAATACCCAAGATTCAGCCAGTGCAACAGCTACCCACGAATATGCGCCAGGCAGCTACACTGCAAAGGTGAGCGTAAGGGTGACGGTGAACGGCCAAACACAACTGGTGAGCGGTCCAAACTGTGTTGCCAAAGTAGAGGTTAAGGCACCTGCGGCTGTTGACTGTACTGCACTTGATGCAATCGCTAAGGGCAACAATACCTTCGACTTCAAAATTACCGAGACACATACAAATGCGACCTATAAAGGCGCAACGCTCGATTTCGGTGACGGTAACAAGACTTCGATCACAGGTACTACCGCAACGCATCAGTTCGAAAAGCCAGGTAGCTACACTGTGACTGCAACGCTTTCGTTCGACGTTGACGGACAGGTAAAGAAAGCCACTTGTTCAACACAAGTTACGATGGAAGTATGTGAGACGAATCCGAGTCTTCCAAAAGATAGTCCTGATTGTGCCGTCTGTGAGTACGACAGCAGCTTGCCAAAAGACAGCCCTGACTGTGTTGCTCCAGCAGCTCCTGTAGAGGAATTGCCACAGACTGGTGCTGGTAACATCATCATGGGCGGCTTTGGCGCCGGTAGTATGATCATCTCGGCCTCGCTGTACGCCGGATCACGCCGCGACCTTTTCTCAGCACTTCTGAACCGCTAACACTCGCTGTTCACTTATCACTAAGACACCGGTACTACATCGGTGTCTTTGCTTTTTGCTATAAATAGGGCATACTATAGACGTCCAAGACCTACAAAAGGAGTAGCCGCCGTGATGATTAATGACGTCGAGCAGACGATAACAATGACGTATCAGTACGAGCATGATGTTGATCGGTACCTGCTACGGTTGCGACACCTCGCTATCGAGCGTGGGTGGCCAGTCCGAGTCGATCGTGGGGTGGTGGATCAGATTCAGTTACGACTTTGTTTTGACACCAGCATGACCGACGAGCGATGGAGGGAGTGTTGCCAAGAGGTAACGAATCAGCTGGCGCAACTGACCTCCGAATCGCACATTACCCGGTAGGATATGGACTGACCGTATACGTTTGCTTGTATACGGTCTTTTCATTGCTAAGCGCTAGATGGTGCTTGTCCTTGCATATAACAGATAAAAATGATACGATTATAGCAATTATGACATCACTTTCTGCACAAGCCTACAAGGGAACGCGCGATTACTATCCAGAAGACAAGCGTGTCCAAAACTATATCTTTTCGACGTGGCGTCGGGTAGCTGAGTTGCATGGATATGAAGAATACGGTGCGCCAATCCTTGAACCGCTAGAGGTGTACGCGGCAAAGTCAGGCCAAGAACTTGTAAATGAGCAGACCTACGCCTTTACTGACCGCGGCGGTCGCAATGTGGCGATTCGCCCCGAAATGACGCCGTCAGTCAGCCGTATGGTTGCCGCACGACGCCAAGAAATGGGCTATCCAGCACGTCTCTATAGCATTGCTAATTTTATGCGATATGAGCGGCCGCAGCGCGGTCGTGAGCGTGAGTTTTGGCAGCTGAATACTGATATCTTTGGTGTGGACGGTGTTCTGGCCGAGGCGGAAATGATTGTGCTCGCTGTTGAGATTATGCGGGCATTTGGTGCCAGTGATGACATGTACGTTATTCGCATCAATAACCGTAATCTGATTAATGTCATGATGGCACAGTATCTTGACCTTGACGGTGTGCAGTCGCAGTTGATGATGAAGTTGTTGGATCGCAAAAACAAGATTACAGCTGATGATTTTCAGCGCCAAGCTGATGAGATTTTTGGTCCCGCATTTGCTGATCAGGGCATGCGCAAACTGCAAACACTCCTCGCTGCTCGCACAATGGCTGATATGCCCGATGAAGTACAAGCCAGCCCTGCAGCAGCTGAGGTTGGCGAATTGTTCGGTTTGCTGTCGCGGTTTGGCGTGACCAACGCGCTGTTTGATGCGAGTTTGATGCGTGGGCTTGATTACTATACCGGTACGGTGTTTGAGGTGTTTGATAACGATCCCGAAAATAATCGCTCGCTGTTTGGTGGTGGCCGTTACGATGGACTCGTCGGACTATTTGGTGCCGAGCCAATTGCGACAATCGGTATGGCGCCGGGGCTAACGACGACCGAATTATTCCTACGTGCGCATAATCTTATGCCAGAATTTACTTCGACGACAGAGGTGGGCATTGTTGTGATTGATAATACCTACGAACAGGCGATTCGCTTTGCTGGTCAATTACGCGCCGAAGGTGTCCGTGCTGAAGTCGACATCACGGGCCGCAAAATGGACAAGCAGATCAAGGCGATTTTGAAGAAAAATATTCCTTTCATGGTATTTGTTGGCGAAAACGAACTGGCTAACGAAATGTATCCGTTTAAAGATACACAAACGACCAACGAAGAAACGTTGAGTGTGGAACGTATCATTAGCGCTGTTAAGGACCGCCGCCGCAAAAACCGTGCGGTCGAAGATGAATTTGCTGAGTTTTTTGACTAAATCCAGGGTGTAGCGCTTGTGGTTTGAATCTCGATTATCCTGTGGTTAAATCAGGCTATCTGAACAAATTGTTTGGTGTACTTGACAGAGGAGGAATCATGACGGACTACAAAAATCCGTTCAGTGTTGCGCTGAAAGCGGCGATGACTCAGGTTGATGAGTCCGAGCGTGAGGCGCAGCGGATGTTGGTGCAGTACACGGTGCGTCATCTGGATGATGCGGCCAAGCGTGCTCATGTCGAGCCCACCCATATGGCTGACTGGTTAGCTGGTGGCGGGCTGCTGCTTGATACCGAAACGACCCGTGAGGTAACGGGTTGGGTCAAGGGAGTGTTCTCTGACCCAA
>JASLCP010000071.1 GCA_030151825.1 Candidatus Saccharimonadales bacterium | reverse complement strand
GGGGCTTGAACCCGAGACCTCATCCTTACCATGGATGCGCTCTACCAACTGAGCTATCGCGGCGTGTACAACCAATTCATAGTAACAGATATGCGACAAATTTCCAAGTTGTAGCAATAGGGGTGGTCATCGGGCACAAAACGTGCTACAATTAGTAAGATTTTGTTTTAATAACTAACGAGAGTATATATGGCAAAGAAGAACACAAAGCGGAAATTGGTTGGGCTGGTCAGCGATCTGAGCGGTCATCGTACGTACTACACGACCAAAAACACGCAAAACACGACTGAAAAAATCAGTTTGAAAAAATACGATCCAATTGCACGTAAACATGCAACGTACACCGAAACAAAGAAAAGCCTCGGTCGTAACGAAGTAAAACCACGTAAGGGCTAATCCTCTTGTCAACAATACCCCTCTCTAGCAGAGGGGTATTTTGTGTCTACAGTTGTTGATCGATGTGTTTTGCGAGCCACAGTCCATAGTGCATCATCTTGGTCAGTGACGCCTGGCTCGTTTGAGCTGTTTCGGTAATAATAACGAGCGTGTCTTCGTAGAGCTCAACCGCAAACGGATGCTGGTAGCGCGCCATTGCGGTCGTCACTGGCTGTGTAAGAAGCCGTGTCAGTAAGACTTGCTCGGCCGGAGAGGCAACCAGTGTATAGTGTGCCGAAAAGTGGTCTGGCGCACCCAAAAAAACCGGATCTAGTTGACGCGTTTCGCGGCGCACCGTAAATAATTTTGCATAAAATGCATGTGACTGTTGTTTGGTGCCAATAAAGATAAACGGCAGGCGCTGGGAAGTATGCAAATCAAACGACATAATATGCCAGCGGCGTGTATCCACCTGATAGTCATCATGATTAATGGTGACGGTACGCTCCAGAAAGACAATATCGTAGCCGTCATGGGTACCAATACAGATATTATCATCCTGCTTGCCAAGTCCGCTTGTCACTCCATGGATAGCCCGCACGGGTATCGATATTGATTGATCAGAACCAAAATAGACGAATTTATACTGACGTGCAAATTTCATCACCGCGCGCCTTCTGGCGGCACTGTCGGACAGCCCTGTCTTACCGTAGATGTCTTTGACGTGGCCAGTGATGCGAGATAGTCGTGTGCTCATACTAACTCTTGTGTTTCGTCATTGTATCTAACAGTGTCGATACATATTCCGCCTGACTCCAGGTCAGCGGACTTGGCGAGATACTACTGCCATTTCGCGGATCAACCTGTTCGGGAATCATGCCGGTCGAAGTCGACACACTGCGCACCCAATCGATAATTGACCAGGCAGTCACGTCATCGCCAAGTTCCAGGCTTAGCTGTGCATGCCACATCGTCACAATCGGCCACCAGTTGCCAAGCAGTGACGGGTCAGCCCGGTGATAACTATCGTCTTCGTAACGTGGAATACCTATACTGCCGTCAGGATTTTTAAAGACCTCGAGCGCCGTCGCAAGGGCCGCCTTGATCTCGTCACTGTCAATCGGGAACAAGCCAAACATAAATGCCCCGTAAAGACTCGACATATCAATCGTACTATTCGGGTGTACTTGACCATCACGAACAACAACACCTTTATAAAATGCCTGTCGTTCGTTATTAAATAAGTATTTGTGGGCGGCCGCCTGCATATCATTGGCTACTGCGCGCCATTTGACAGCGCTGTCTGCATCGTGCATGTCCTCGGCTAGGTCGGCTGCTGCCTGTAGGGCAGCCTGGGCTACTGCGGTACTATAGGTACTTGTCAGGTAGACTTCTTCCCAGAGGTCATAGCTTGCCTTCGGAAGACCCGTTGATTCATCGATATACTCTGATAGCCACATCGCCATGGGCTTGACCAAACTTTCGTAAAAATCGGTTAACAGACGTGGATCATGTGTCATCTCGTAGAATTGCGCGAAGACAAAGAGAACAATCGCCGTTTCGTCAACCTGAATCGGTGGCCCTGTGATACCATCGTGGACATACGAATGCCAGCTTGCCCCCAGTCCACCATCGGCGCGATATTTATGCATCAAATAGCCACTCGGGTGCAACCCACGACGGCAAAATTCAAAGAAACGCAGCGGTTCTTCGGTGTAGCCCATTCGAATGAGTGGCCATAATACCAGCCCGCCGTCGCGCGGCCAGCAATATTCGTAATCATCGCGTGAATAGCGCAACATCGAACTGTCAGTGCTGGCAATGACCGCACCGCGCTTATCAGTGTTGGCTTTAATAATCATCATGCTGTGCATAAACGATTCACGGTATTGGGCAGGAAGTTTATCGGCAACAACACGAGCAGGAGCCAGCCAGTTGCGCCAGTATCCGGCAGTATCATGAAGTCGTGCTAGGACACCCTCGTGACGAATGCGTTTGTCGATGTAGAGCGCTTCACGCATCGAGGTACCAAAGGTAATCCAATAATGAATTCGCTCGGAACTCAATGGCTGTATCTGTAGTTGAAATCGCAGTGTCGAGTCAACACGACCGTGTTCAACGTTTCCCCCGGCCAATTCACCATCTTCGGCGTCACGATAGGTTCCTTCTCGTCCTTCGATTCCGAATAAGCCAATACTATGTTGATCAAACGGCCGATCATTATGCATTCCCGACACAATCAGCACACGTCGCCCGCGATAATGCACAATCGCGTCACTATCAGGCAAATACTGTGCGGTGTCAGTCGTGCTACGCGAATCGCCAATCACAAACGCCTGGTGAATAAATACACGAACTTCACGAGTTTCGGCACGAAGATTAACGACATGAATATTACGCATAAAAGCGTCCATCGTCGAATCAACAAAATCATCAAACTCAATCAAAATACCCAATCGTTCGTTCTTGGCGACAGTATGACCAATCAGTGACTGATAGGGGTAACGGAAACGAAATGTCCACTGACCTTCGTCGTCAAGCCAGCTTAACTCGCCATCAATCCATACGCCAACACGGTGCCTCGTCAACGATCCAGACGAGTGGTTCTCTAGCCCGACATACGGGTAATACAAATCATGCACCAGTCCATAATTATTGAGACCAACATATAGTTCGCCGTTACTCAGAACAATTGGCCTAGCCATGTAACCTCCCTGTGTTATAATCCTGCATTAATCGCCAGCGAAGATCCCTAATAACGTTAATAAAATACAAAAAGGCGTCATACGGTGAATCATACGGGCTAAAGTATGCGTGTACTTCACCGTCTTCGAGCCACTTAGTGCTCATATAGTAAGTAATATCCGATGCGGTCAAGCGACGCCAATCAGTAATTAACTGCGCGTTATTTGTTCGCAAGATATCACGCTCAAGCGCGTAAAGATAGCGTGTGGCCTCTCTCTGCATTGAGTTACCATCCCACGCGCTTAGATCGCGTTCGGAATCGGCCCAAGTGGTGGTGTAGGGGACATCAAGTTCAGCCTGTGGCGTAAACGCATCAAGCGCTCCCTCAACAGTGTAGAATGCCTTGCCGCGTCGCACCCATTCTTCAACAAATGATTCAAAAAAGTCAAAAATACCTGTTTCTGCCCATTGGTGCTCACCGAATGTTTCATAATCCATGAATATATTAGCAAGTGGCCCGTTATCAAGCGCACGCTCAACCCAGTCGGCGTATTTGGCACTGGTGAGAGGCCATTCATTCCAGGCTTTGTTGCTAAATCGAAAGGCAATGTCGTCACTGAGACGATAGTCCTTTAGCAGGAGGCCAGTGGCTGGCTGCCCAGCAGGTGAATAGACATAGTGCGGACTACGCCACTCCAAGATTGGATCCCAGCCTTCAGCGAGCACACCTTTATAACCAGCCTCACTTGCCCATGAACCTACGGCGTTGTCGTAAGCAAGTTCGGTATTACGGAACACCGTTGGTGTGACACCGAATACGTCATTGATTTTGCGACGATGCAGGTCAACTTGTCGTTCAAATTCGGTGCGTGAATAATAAAAGGCGAGACTATGGTAGTAGGTTTCACCGACAATACTGGCACGGCCTGTTGCAACAATACGCTTAAAACTCTCAAGCACGTCGGGCGCCCATTGCTCGGCTTGTTCGATAAAAGTACCGGTGATACTGAGTGATACACGAAATTCTGGCTGTGTCGCTAGTAATTTTTCGAGGAGAGCATTCATTGGACGATACGATTTGTCGGCAACTTTTCGAAATTGCGCCTCGTTGTGCGTCTGCGCCTCGTATGACACGCTGTTAAAGTAGTCGTGATTTGCCCCCGTCTCGAATACCGTGTACGGCCGCACGCGGAACGGCTGATGAACATGGAGATACAAGGCAATACCTGGCGTACTCATACCAACATCCTTTGTGATGTACGTGTGTATAGCTGTCGGCATCGTTTTGCGACGTCATTCCACGTTAGTCTGGCGTACTCGTCCTTTACTCCTTGACACATTTCAGCAGCCAAACTTGGTGAGGTGGCGATAGCGATCATTTGATCGGCCAGCCGATCGGTGTCCCAAAAGTCAAAACGGAAGATATGCTGCAATACTTCACCCACGCCCGATTGCTTACTGATAATCAAGGCGCTATCGTGATGTGCCGCCTCAAGCGCCGTGAGGCCAAACGGCTCACTCACCGAACTCATCACAAAGATGTCAGCAACCGAGTAAGCGTCACGCCACAGTTTGCCGCGAATAAAGCCGGTAAAGAATACTTTGTCAGAAATTCCCAGATCAGCCGCCATACCGATTAATTCATCCCGTTGCTCGCCGTCGCCCGCAAACAAAAAGACTAGTTTGTCATATTTTTCGCAGGCTCGTGCCGCCGCCCGCAAGAAATGCGTCAGGCCTTTCTGTACCGTAAAGCGAGTAATTGTCGCCGCGACGGTATAGCCTTCGTCGCGCAGTAGCTCAAGGTAGCGATAGGTGTATTGGTCGTACTGATATTGTTGGTTAAAGCTGGTCACATCAATGGCATTGTGGACCACCTCAACCTTATCGGCCGGAATATTATACCGATGGACAATGATACTTTTTGTAATCGCGCTGACCGCAAAAATACGGTCGGCCGCGAGTAATGCCTCTTGCTCGATTTCATGAACAATGGGATTACCGTACTGCTCGCCAGAACGATCAAATTCCGTGGCATGTACATGAACGATCAGGGGCGCACCAGTCAATTCCTTGGCGCGAACACCCGCCTCCATCGTCAACCAGTCGTGTGCGTGGATAATTTCTGGCTGTACAGTTTCGACGAGTTGCTCGACATAACGAATATATTTTTTCTGGACGCCACGCATCGACCCGAGCGGATCGCCATCAGGGAACTCGCGCGTCACTACATCATCGCGATCGTACGCATAGGTGCCAGTGTAGCGCTGCGCTGGATCAATCGGTGTTGCCGCGTGAATGCGCATAAAATCAATCTCTGAGTGATCGGCCTCATACGGAACAACAAAATCGATTGATGCGCCCGTAATAGCAAGGGCTTTAGAAAGGTGGTAGCAGGCGACGCCAAGTCCGCCGCTATTATGCGGAGGAAGTTCCCACCCAAGCATCAGTATGTTCATGTTTCTTTCTTAGAACAGCATCAAAATTCAAACGCTTTGTTCCGTTGCCCCTTCTACCTTAAGCATCTTGTCATAAATTATAGCCCTATCATAAGCGTTTTTCAAGGCTGAAAACGCATAGATTTTTTGTCGAAAATATCGTACAATAGGTACTCGTGATAAACAACCAAACCTTTACGATTGCAATTCGCGAAATAAATGAATTCTTTGCCGAACCAAATGCCTATCGGTCTATCCTTCTCCTTATTATCTCAATTCTCGTTGCCATCTGGCTGAGCCGGTTTTTGTCCAAAGGGATTATCAAAATCGCTCAACTGGTTGCGACTCGTGGCGAGGCAGAAACGCGCGACGAGCGAATCCTCATGTATCGCCAGGTCGAGACCTATTTAAGTATCACTATCGCCATTGTGCGCAGCATTGCGGTTGCGGTCGTTGCGTATGTGGCATGGCGAGTCATCGCACCGGTCGGCAGTGCGAATCTCGGTGGATCAGGAGCGGCAGCCATCGGTGCGAGTGCCTTCTTTATCGTCTTTGCTGGCCAAACGCTCGGTATGCTACTACGAGATATCACAGCTGGTGCGACAATGATTATCGAACGATGGTTTACGATTGGTGATTACGTCAAAATCGAACCATTTATGGACGTCACTGGGGTAGTCGAGCGCATGACACTTCGATCAACCAAGTTGCGTAGTCTGAGCGGAGAGATCGTATGGATTCATAACCAACAAATTCAAGCTGTCCAAGTCACCCCTCGGGCTCTGCGTACGGAGGCGGTCGATGTGTTCGTGCGTGACCGTATTGCCGCCGAAGAGGCCATCGACAAGATCATTAAAGCCATGCCAACTGGCCCAACAATGCTTGCACGACCACTGCGAGTCAAATACGCTGAGCGCTGGGGCGAGGATATGTGGCGCATTACCATTGTCGGACAGACAGCGCCAGGTCGCGAGTGGCTGATCGAAAAGTACTTCGTCAACGCCCTCAAAGAGATCGATGCTGGCAAACGCAAGGCAAACAAACTTCTTATATACGAGCCGATCGCTCGATTTGCTGATGCCGAGGCTGACAAGCGTTTCAAACGCGCCGTTCGCCTCAAAAAGTGATTCGTCCTAGAAAACCGCTTGTGTCTATGATACAGTATGGGGGTAGCCGCATAATCGCGAGGCAGTGAGCGCTGCTGGGAAAAGAAACAGACATTATATATAGTTATGATAACGTTCATACTTCATCTTCGAAAATTATTGCGAGATTATCGTATTCCATTGAGCGCAACGATCGCGCTGATTGCGCTGGTTGTTGGCTTAATTTTGTCGCACCAATATACGTTATCACAAGTCACCGAGCTCACTCGTGCTAATCCGTTGATTTCATCGGAAGGCGAAAAGCTGATCAGTCAAGATAAAGCACTCCAACCCGCCATCGATACCAGCGGTGACGATGTCACAACTGACACCAAAGCACCAGATACATCTCCATCCGGCGAAAGTAGCGGTACGACATCATCGACTGGGAATAATGCTCCTTCGGTCAAAGAGCCGGCAAAATCATCGGGTGGCACATCAACGCCAACAACTCCAACATCACCGACCGCGCCACCCCCTACCGACTCAACACCGCCACCGGTCCAGAGTAATAAATTCACTACATCGATCATTTCCATTACCCATACCGCCAAACAAACGTGCCTTCTTCTTTTATGTTCGACCAATGTCACTTTTACCGGAACCATCAAGGCGACTGATGGCCCAGGCACCATCCAATATCGCTGGGAGCGTAGCGATGGTACGATAGGGAATACCGAAACACGCACTGTCGCCACCGGAACATCGTCGATACAAGTCACACATACCTGGACAAATGTGACATCCGGCTGGGTCAAGTTACGCATCACTTCACCAAACCAAGCAAACACAACGTATCAGTTTAGGACTTAATAGCGATGAAGTGGAGATTACGCGAGAAAGTACAAAAGATTCGCAAGAATAGTCTTAAGAGCCGTTTGTTATTTCGTGTGTTAGCACCGCCATTTTTACTCCTACTCGTATTGGGGCTTGCCGGATTTTGGCAGCTTGACGGTATGGCGCGAAGCAGCGCGGTTGATTCACTGAGGCGTGCCTCGGTGACGACTGCCGCCAAGCTCGAACGAGAGTTTTCACTCCGACAAACAGTCCTTCGTAGCACCGGTACCGAATTATTTACTATCAAACAAACCTACGCTGACAAACGATTGCAGCTCGATAGACATTATGCGACATGTCGTCAGTTTTTGTTAAAAAGCCTTCGTTTTACCGAAGCGCCCGATGACAGTTGTCACCCTTTCGCCGTCCAGCTGGCATTTGGAAGTCAAACTGGCATGTCGCTTGCCAAAGCCGTTGATACGGACTACGGTGATCAAGTAAAAGAGCTGACCTCCCAAGAGCAAGACATCATTCGCAGTCGACTCGATGCCTTTGTTGAGTTTTTTCCGGAAACCGTCGCACTCGTCGTCACCGATAGTAGCGGGGCAGTTATCAGCCAAGCACTCAGCAAACAGGTCGACGTGGCGATGGCTTCGCGCATCGACAAGATTTCCAGCCGCTCACTCAAGCAATCGGTCGAAGGTGAGTTTATTGAAAACAATAAGCAACGAGAGCTTATCTTCGGCTATCCTATCGAAAACGGGTCAGTCATTGCCGCATATAATCTTGATCACGCTAACTTTTTAGCACCATCCTGGCAAGACACTCCTATCGATCAGCAACAAAGTTACGTTGCCATCGCTAACAGTACTAACGGCGTCAGCTATCCAAAGACCGATAATCCAGCATTATACGAAAAGGTATTTGAACACGACAAAAAAGACGGTAGTGCCGTATCCTTCACCCACAATAATGTCGATTATTTATCGGTCGCCGAGCAAATTGGCAAGAGTAACTGGTCAGTCGTCGTCGGGTCGCCAGCGGTTATTGCGCTCGATTCGCTGATCAACGCTCAGATCGTAGCAGTTATTATTATTGGTCTTTTGCTCGTCAGTTTTTTGTGGGTAGGGTCACTATTTGTGAATCGCACCATCAAAAGCATCCTGATTCTCTCGGGCAGCGCCCATACATTTTCGAGCGGTAACTTGGCATATCGCATCAACCCCGAATTAATGGACGACGAAGAGTTTGCCCATCTGGCAATAACGCTCAACGACATGGCATCGCGAATTCAAGAGGCCGAACAAGCCATCGACCAAAAGAACAAAGAGTTCATTAGTGTAGCTACTCACGAAATTAAAGCACCAATTACTGCGGTCATTGGTAATTTATCGATGCTACTTGACGACGGCATGGGTCAGGTTGACGACACGGCGCGAAAGCTTGCCGGCGAAGCATATCGTGGTACTATCCGCTTGCGTGATCTTGTAAATGAACTTCTTGATACCGCGCGTATCGAATCGGGACGCGCGCAGTTTAATTTGACACCGCTCGACCTCAAAAATGCTATTACCGAAATGGTAAAACTTCAACAAATAACGGCCGATGGCGCCAATATTGCCATCCGCACTGAGCTTTCCGACGATTTACCCGATGTTATTGCCGACCCATCAAAGCTCGACATCATTCTCACTAACTTTATTTCCAACGCAATAAAATACAATCAGCCAAATGGATCAGTGACCATATCGTGCGCAGTACAGGGAAGTATCGTCGAAATTAGCGTTGCCGATACCGGCCTCGGTATCCCAGCTGACCAAAAATCCCAAATGTTCCAAAAGTTCTTCCGTGTCGAAAATGCCGATCGCCGCGGCGTGCCAGGCACCGGTCTTGGTATGTACATCACCAAACAGTTTATTGAAGCGATGGGCGGCCGCCTATGGTTCGAGTCAACCCATGGCGAAGGTACGACATTTCACTTTACACTGCCGGTAGCAAATAGCGAAGACCTTTCATAACCATTATTTCTTTTTCGAAAGATCTGACGGCCACCAGATTGTACGGCCAATATCATACGAAAGCGCCGGCACAATCAATGATCGAACGATAATCGTATCGATGAGCACACCAACGGCAACAATAAAAGCAATCTGCACCAAGAACAATATCGGAATCACACCAAGCGCCGCAAATGTCGCCGCGAGGACGATACCGGCGCTGGTAATAACCCCTCCTGTTACTGCGAGTCCTTTCAAAATGGCTTGACGTGTCGTAATATTTTTTGCCTCTTCACGAACGCGACTCATCAAAAAGATATTATAGTCGATACCAAGGGCGACCAAAAATATAAACCCAAACAGCGGCACAGCTGGATCAGCACCAGGAAACTGGAAAATATGATTAAAGACGAGCGCCGATATCCCTAGCGTCGCCGCAAAACTAACCATGACGCTTAACATCAACAGAATTGGTGCGACAATAGCACGAAGCAGTAACGCCAAAATCACCAGAACGACTCCCAAGACAATCGGAATGATTTTATATAGGTCTGCCGTCGCTGTTGCATTAGTATCAAGCATCGTCGCCGTCTGGCCACCAACCAGCACCGACGCATTGACTTTGCGAAGTGCCTGCCGAAGATTAACAACGGCATTCTCGGCAGCCTGTGAGCTTGGATCATCTGTCAGCGTGGCATTAATAAGCACCGTATCGTTTTTTACGATCCGTTTAGCGCCACTAAGCGGATTCCCTTCAGTGGCATACGCCGCTGATTCTACACCCACTTGTCGCTTTGTCTGTGCAAGTACCTCGTCACCAGCCTGCTGCGGCGCAACGATAACGACCGGCGTTCCAGAACCAGCAGGGAAGTGGGTAGCCAGGACTTTTTGACCATCGACTGCTTTTGACTTCGTCAGAATCGTATCGGCATTCGACACGCCACTTGCGTTCAGTTGTAATAGCCCAAACACACCAATCATCAACATGACGGTACTTGTTATCCAAATAGTTCGCGGAGAACGCCCAACGAACCCAGCGATACTCGGCCAAAAGCCATCCGAGGTTGATGCTTTCCTTGTCGTCGTTCGTCGCATATATTGCGGACGTTTTGGCCAAAATGCCGTTCGCCCACAGAGGCCTAAGAGTGCCGGCAACAGCGTCATACTCGTCAAAAACGCAAAGATGATTCCAATGGCAGCGACTGGCCCCAGCGCTTGGTTGGATCGCAGGTCAGAAAATAACAGACAGAGAAGGGCTAAAATCACTGTTGCAGCCGAGGCAGCGATCGGCTCGATTGAGTTTTTGACCGCATGAAACAGCGCCTGCCAGGTATTTTCAAACTCTTGTAGGCTTTCACGATAGCGCGCAATGAGAAGGAGTGAATAATCGGTACTCGCACCAATCACCAAAATAGACAGGATACCCTGCGCCTGACCATTCAAGGCAATCGCACCAGACTTGGCAAGGTAATAAACCGCAAGAATTGCCCCAGAAAGAGCAATGATATCAAGCACTAATACAATAATCGGCAGCAACACCGAGCGGTAGACAACCAGAAGTATAACAAACACAGCACCAAGCGCTACCAGTAGTAATATCCCGTCAATCCCACCAAATGCCGTAACCAACGCAGACAATAACCCTGCCGGCCCGGTCACATATGCCGCAAGGGGAGCCGTTATGTTTTTATCAAGCACTTGCTGTCAATCATCAACGACCGTATCCACTTCAGCTGATGATCGTACAGGTACAATTAGTTCAACAGCCTTTTTATCTTGTGACGGGATCGGCCCGGCAATCTTTTGTGCCGATGCAACGCCATCAACCGCCGCAAGTTTATCCTTTACCTGTGCGATGTACCGCAGCGCATCATTCGATAACGTACTATCCGACGCAATTACAACAATTGCCGGAATCGTATCACTTTTTCGAAATTCTTTTTGAATCGTCGCCACCTTTGTTGATTCGGCACTCGACGGCAAAAAAGTCGACTGATCGTTACTTTCGATATCACTAATCTTGCCAAACGTCGGGCCGCCGATTCCGGCAACGGCAAGCCAGCCAATGATAACGACGACGGGAATCACCCTGCGTAGCCATGGATGGTTTTGGAACATGTTCACAATATTTTTCATGGCTCTCATTTCCCTCATATAGTTACTTATTTCATTGTACTATACCTGCAGCTACTCGTGTTGTTGCTCGGTAATGTCATGCGATTCTGGGATATCGTTTCGCTCCTCTGTTTACTTGAAAAATGAACAAGCTAATTTTTCTGTGCTGCACTTTGCCGAACCCACCTTCTTTTACTGTGCAAAAGCAGAGTTTCGTATCACAGTTTATAGAAATGAAAATTGTCAGACCAGGTAGGTCTGACAATTTTCATGGCAGGGGTACTAGGAATCGAACCTAGGTCGTCGGTTTTGGAGACCGATATACTAACCGCTGTACT
>JASLCP010000053.1 GCA_030151825.1 Candidatus Saccharimonadales bacterium | reverse complement strand
TATTGCGTCAATATCCAGCCGATTTTGTACTGTGTGCCGGCGATGATTATACTGACGAAGACATGTTCCGTGAACTGCGCGATGACCCCAGTGCGATTACGATAAAGGTTGGTCAAGGTGATACGACGGCGCGTCATACGGTTGCCAAACCGAGTCAAATTCTTGGTGTGCTCGAAGACCTCTCGCCTACCTCATCATTGGCGACGTTGGCCGGTGTGCCAGCAAAATTACCACGACGCGTGTTGCGTTGGCTACGCAAAAAGTAACCTAGACTTCGATCAACCGACCGCTTTTTGCGACGTATGGTTCGGTGCAGGCGGCCAAGTTAAAGCAGCATGGGCGGCGATGTTTGCCGTTTAGTTTTGAGATCGTTTTTTCGATACGAATCGCCCGTGTTTCGTCGCTGGCGGTCGAATTCATCCAACGAATCCACTCCCAGCGCGCCATCGGGGTGATGTCGGCCCATTTATCTGTGACTTTTTGTGGAGCGGTTTTGAGGGCTTTCGCAAAATCGGTAGGCACTTGGGGTTCTGGCCAGACGGCACTGGTGGTCAGCTTGACATTTACGGTGTCACCAGTAGAAACGCCGAATTGTTTTTGTAGCTTGTCGGTGATATGAAGCCAATGGCTCCAGCGACCATCCGGTTCGAGGACAGCAGAAAATTCATGGCCATTGACTGTACCTGTCACACTGATTTGTCCACGCGATGGGAGCTTGACGCTTTCTGGCTCGGGCACAGGTAAAATCACCCAATCTTTGAGTGCATAGAGGGTTGTGTCAAAGCTAATAGTTATCGGCGCGTGTTTCATGTATCTATTCTAGCAAAAATCCTGTGCATTTTTGCATAATTATGGTACTATCAGGCTCACTATGGCAGGAGTGAAACGAGTTGAGGCAAATGGATTGGTGGCTGATTTAAAGGCGTTTGCTTTTGAGGGAAATGATGATTTTCGGAATGATCTGGTGATGGGCGTCGATATTGAAAAGACATTTCATCATCCTGTCGAACCGATAACGGATGAGTGCGGTGAAATATTTCAGGCATATCGTCGAACGACGTTGTCGTTTAGCGCTCATCGTTTGCGCGAGAAACAGCGAAGTCGTCCCGCATACGTGTTTAACTTGGCAGCGACGGCTGAACGAAGTATTCATTTTATTCCTCCTCACATCTTTAATAATCTTGATGAAGACACTCAAGAACAGCTAAGTGAAATTGACGAGGACGGACTTGCCGAATCGTATACGACAACATTCAATACCTGGAGTTATGATTTGGGCGAAATCGAGTCAACAAAACGATATGCCATGACCTACTGGGGCGAGCCATTTGTGGATAGTGATGATGTTGATGTGGTGTATGATAACGAAAATACTATGATTGATGTGCCAGAAATCGAAACCGATGACCATTCGGGAATGTTATTTGTTCCTGACGAAGTGATGCACGAACAGTTGGCGACGCCGGCTGACCGTCTTATTAATGAGTTGGCCTTTCGTGCAATCATTGACCCATTCTTTAATATGGATGATCCGCAGGCACAAGCTGTTACTTTTCGCGAGACCGCCGCACGTATGCGTGCCATTATGGATGGGCTGCGTCATGGCGTACGGATTGACCGACTACATGATATTTAAGGGCTAATAGCTTTCTTCGGTATAGCCGGGGAACCAGTCTTGTTTGATAGTATGACCGCGTTCTTTTAGCTCGTCGCCGATGGTGTCAACCATGGCCTCGGGCCCAGAGATATAAATGGGGCGGTTGGCCGAGTCGGGGGCGTGCGATTCGATGCTATCGGCCGTGATACGTTCGCCAACGATATAGTCGATGGTCAGTTCTGGGTGATTCTTTTGTAGTGTGTCGAATTCATTGCGGAAGGCAAAACTATCACTGCGGCCAAAGTATAACAATGTGGCGTTGAGCGGTTTACCGAGTGCTGCTCGTTCCAGCAAGATGCTGCGATACGGTGTGACACCGATGCCACCGGCTACCAACACAACCGATTCGTCGTCGTCCCAGGTAAAGTCGCCTTCGATAGTATGAGCCTCGATACTGTCGCCCGGCTGCAGTGCGTCTAGTGCTTGTTTGAAGGCGCTATCTGTCACGCGAGTCGAGATATGCAGTTCGTTTTCACTGGGTGCTGCGGCGATAGTGAACCAGCGTTTTTTGGCCTTTCCGTCGCCTTCTACTTGTGGCAATTCCCATGTTTGGTACTGCCCTGCCTGCCAGGTGGCATCGCCTTTGCTGAACACAAAGGTGCGGATATTTTCTATTTCATCGTATTTTTTGAGCATGGTGTAACTAGCCATAGAGTTGTCTCCTTTTGCCTTTAGTATACTCTGGTCGGTCAAGAAGGTTAAGCGAGGAGTGGTGCTATGAGTCGCAAAATGCATCGATCTTTTCGTCGCGTGCGTGGCGCCCGGGTGGTGGTGGCTTGCGTCGTCATTGGTATTGCAACTGGTTATTGTATAATGATCATTAATGACTATCGATGACTTCTTAGACAAAAATCCAGCTTTACATTCTCGCACTGCATATCTCGAGCGAAAGTTTATTTATGATGTATTCTACCCCGATTACGGTGACGAAGGTTTGGCGCTACTACACCCACAGACAGAGATCTTCAACGATAGTACTGGAGAGAAATATTTTATTGATTTTACGATAGAGACTGATTCTGGTATGTATGCTATCGAAACTGATGGACTGTACTATCATGCAAGCGGTGCCGTAAGTGCTGACTATTTTGAAAAGCTCCAGCGCAAACAAAACGAAATTATCAACCAGGGCTATAAGCTGATTAGATTAACTAGCACTTATATTGTAAATAATGTAAAAGATGCACAATATGAACTTCGTCGTGCATTTGTGGCTGATGTAACGATGGACACCATTCGACAAGGTCGGTCTGATAAAATACAGCCTCATGAAATTCAACGTGAGGCTCTCGATGCGCTGGATACTACGCGTAGCAATGGTCATAAAAAGGGAGTGGTAGTGTTTGCCACGGGAGTCGGAAAGACATACCTATCTGCATTTGATTCAAGGCAGACGCAGTCTGAAAGAATACTGTTCGTTGTCCATGTTAAAGAGATTCTTCGACAAAGTCTCGTTTCTTTCGAAGATGTTCTTTTCGAGAGAAAAGATGAGATGGGATTTTATCATGGCAAAATAAAAGATACTAACAAAAAGATTCTTTTTGCCTCTATACAGACGATTGGTAATGATAATCACATGGCCCAATTTGATCCCGAGTATTTTGACTATATTATAGTAGACGAGACACACCATGTCGCTGCACCATCATACGCTAAGCTATTCGAATATTTTAAGCCAAAAAACTTTTTTCTTGGCTTAACGGCCACGCCGGAGCGCATGGACAAAAAAGAAATCCTATCCTTTTTTGATGACAACTTGGTTTACGAGATAGATCAGAAATCTGCAATTGATAAAGCCCTGTTAGTTCCGTATAAGTATTTTGGCTTTAAAGACAATGTGGACTATACAGATATTCGCTGGAGTGGTTTTAAGTATAACGTACAAGATCTGAACAAGGCTTTGATGATTGAGCGTCGCGATAAGGCTATTCTTGAGAAATTTGGTGAGTATAGCAGAGACCGTAAAACCATAGGATTTTGTGTATCAATAGAGCACGCAGAACACATGGCTAACCTATTCAATACTAACGGGATCAAGGCGGTCGCTATCCACTCAAAGGTAAATAACGATGAGGATGCCACAGATTTTTCAAAAGATGTTACGGAAAGAATGGATGCTTTCAGGCGAGGCGACTATCAGGTGGCTTTTGTTGTTG
>JASLCP010000037.1 GCA_030151825.1 Candidatus Saccharimonadales bacterium | reverse complement strand
AACGAGTTCGGGGTAAGTGCCATGACGTTCAATTAGCTCAGCGAAACGGTAGTATTGGTCACGATATTCAGGTCGTTTATATCGCTTTAATAAGTGCAGATAGAATGTCGCATGCCAGGTCCAGATGGTATTGCCAGTATATTCGGGCATGACGATTTGGTTCATCGTTGGGCGATAATGGAATTTTTCGGGATGTTGACTATATTGTAGCGGGTAGGGTTGGTTGAGTTTTTGCTGGTTGATGAAATCAAAGGTTTTACTGGCAAGTGCTTTGTCATCGATAACCTCCAAGAAGAAGGGGATCAATGCACTTTCTGAGCTGTAGACATTTGTGCTACGATCGGCTTTAAAGAAGTGGCCGTTCCAATAATGTTTTATTAACAGATCACGATAGATCTGCACTGGGTACGGAAAATCGAGTCCCAACTTTTTGGCACAGACACTCATGCGGCCAATCATGGCAATGGCGTACGCACTGCGGTCATAATGAACGGCGTCACGCAGCTCGGCATAGCGCAGATTGCGGCGCAAGTCGCCTGATTTTGGATAGAGGTACACCTTTGCGTAATTCGCCAGTCGCTGATTCAAGAATTCGCGTTCCAGCGAATGTAGTTGGTAGTCGCTGACCGCCAAACTATGCAGTAGCCACGGCAAGGCGTCGACACTTTTCTTGGCCGGTGCGTTAAACGTATTACCTGCTTGATCAATACACTGCGTCACATGGTTGGCTGCCATGTAATGCAGTAGCGCCCAGTTGAGGGTATGTCGAACACGCTTGCCTTTATCGAGCGCCACCAGGCTTGCCGCAACGGTCCCAAAATCACGCATCCAAAAAAAGTCGAAATGCCCGAGGCTAGTGCGATAAAAATCACCTTGCCATAACTTATGCAAAATATGCGAACAAACGGTCTGTGCGTCACCATCAAAGCGAACAATTTTGCCAAAATAGCGGTTAATAATCTGGCGATACAATGCACGCAATGTTCCAAATAACGCCCCCAGCCGACGATTGAGTAGTTCCATAGTGGATTCAGTATACCGCAATCAAAATGTTTATGCTATAGACGTACAGGTCTGCTATCCTTGAAATATGATTGCACGAACGCATGACATGGCGGCAATGGTCGGACTTGTGGCGGTGGTGATAGTGTTATCGCCACTCCCGCCGCTGAGCCTGGCGACGATTTTGCTTTCGCTACTTGCCAATCAGCTTGGGGCGATTGCTCCGGATATCGATCAGCCGACGGCACCGTTGTGGCGCAACGTATCATTTGGGCGATTGTTTGGCCCGGCGATGACACGACTGCTTGGTGGTCATCGTTTTTTGACGCATTCTTTGATTGGTGTGGCGCTGGCGGGATGGCTATTTTTTCTGCTTTTGCAATTTTTGCAGCCGATCATGCCGCACGTGCAAATCGATGTGGTATGGTGGGCGTTTATGATTGGTATGATATCGCATCTTGTGATGGATAGTGTTACCAAAGAAGGAGTGCCGTGGCTGCTACCTCTTCCGATAAAATTTGGATTTCCGCCGATCCGACGTCTACGTATAACGACGGGTAAAAAGATCGAGACGTTAGTGATTTTTCCCCTTTTGGTGCTACTATTGATTGCCGTTTGTAGTGTCGGCTATCGTCAATTATATGAATTGTTTCAAAATCGGATGATCTTTTGATTCTTGATGCTTGTGCTTAGTCTTGAGACAGTGGTACAGTAGAGTCATGGATTTACAAGCAGAACTCTCGAAGATTTTTAAAGGCGACCTCGATACCAGTGACGAAACGCGTGAATTTTACTCGCATGACGCCAGTCTTTTTGAGCTAAAACCTCAAATTATCGCCTTTCCCAAGGATAGTCAGGATGTACAAAGCGTCGTCAAATTTGTGATGGCAAACAAGGCAGCCCATCCTGAGCTAAGCATCGTACCGCGCGGACGAGGGACGGATATGTCAGGCGCCGCAATCGGTGAATCAATTGTGCTGGACTTTAGTAAATATATGAATGTTCTGAGTGACGTATCACCCGAATCTGCGCGGGTGCAGCCGGGCATGCTGTTTCGTGAGTTCGATGCCGAAACGTTAAAGCATAATGCGCTACTGCCAAGCTATCCGGCGAGTCGCGATCTTGCAAGCGTTGGCGGTATGACAAGCAACAATTCAGGTGGTGAAAAATCGCTTGAATATGGCAAGACTGATAATTTTGTCACCGAACTTAAGGTCGTGTTGGCTGATGGCAACGAATATGTCGTGAGGCCTCTGAATCGCGAAGAATTAAACGCTAAAATGGATCAGGGTGATGCCGAGGGTATGTTGTATGCGCGGACGTTTGAGCTGCTTGAGCAACATTATGACGAAATTCAGGCCGCCAAGCCAAAGGTATCAAAAGATTCGACTGGCTATCATTTGTGGAATGTTTGGAACCGCGAGACGGGTATTTTTGATCTGACAAAATTATTTGTCGGCGCGCAGGGGACCCTCGGGCTTATTACCGATATCAAGTTCAAGTTAGTCGAACGCCGTCCGCACAGTGGTCTGCTGATTCTCTTTCTCAAAAATACCAAAGAACTGGGCGAGCTTATTCCGAAAGTGCTCGAAAGCAAACCATCAACATTTGAAAGTTTTGACGACCAGACACTGTGGCTGAGTATTCGGTTTATGCCCAGTTTCCTCAAGATGCTAGGCCCGGTACGCTTTGTTAAACTGTTATTTAGCCTGATTACGACTGGCGTGCAATTGTTGCGAGGTGTGCCAAAATTAATTTTGATGGTCGAATTTAATGGCGATACCGAAGAGGAAGTGCGGCAAAAAGTTCGTGAATTGCATCAAAAACTTGGCAAGCATCGTGCGCGTTACGAAATTAACGGTTTTGAAGAAACGCCAACCGAAGGTTCGAGTGAGAAATTTTGGATCATGCGCCGTTATAGTTTTCAGATTTTGCGTAGCAAGGTCAAAGATAAGCACACGGCACCATATATCGATGACTTTATTGTACCGCCAGAACATTTGCCAGAATTTTTGCCGCAGCTGCAGACAATTATCAAAAAATACAAATTATTTGCGACAATTGCCGGCCACATGGGTGACGGTAACTTTCATGTGATTCCGTTGATGAAAATCGAAGATCCAGCCGAGCGCGCCAAGCTTGAGCCTTCGCAAAAAGAAGTCAACGAATTGGTACTGAAGTACGGCGGTAGTATCAGTGGCGAGCATAACGACGGTATGGTGCGCGGTCCGTGGCTTGAGCAACAATACGGTCCGACAATAGTTGGTTATTTCAAGGATATTAAACACCTGTACGATCCGCATAATGTGTTTAATCCATACAAAAAGACCGATGCGACGTGGGACTTCAGCTTTGACCATATTCGTGAACACTTCTAATCGATAATTGCCTCTAGCACTCTGGGCTAAGGAGTGCTAGAATAGTAATAATGAGTAAGCGTGATTATTACGAAGTTCTTGGGGTGTCAAAGACCGCCTCTGCTGACGAAATCAAAAAAGCCTTTCGAAAATTGGCAGTCAAGTATCATCCCGATAAAGAAAACGGCGATGAAACAAAATTCAAAGAAGCCAACGAAGCCTATGAAGTACTAAAGGACCAGCAAAAACGACAGCGCTACGATCAATTTGGCCACGCTGGGGTTGGCGGTGCTGGCGGCGGGCAAGCTGGCGGTAATCCGTTCGAAGGTTTTGGCGGTTTTAATGGCCAAAACATTAACTTCGACTTTGGCGATGGCGGACTTGGCGACATTTTTGGTCAATTCTTTGGAGGTGGTAATGGCGGCGCACAGCGTGGGCCGCGCCGTGGGCGTGATGTCGAGGTGAGTGTCACGTTGTCGTTTGAGCAAGCGATTTTTGGCACTGATGAATCGTTATCGCTTACGATGGATGACGAATGTAGCCACTGCAAAGGCACGACGGTCGAACCGGGCTATAGTATGAAAACCTGTCCGACATGTCAGGGTGCGGGCCAGCAAACTCGCGTGATGAACACCATTTTTGGTCAGATGCAACAGGCGGTTACCTGCGAAACATGTAAGGGTCGTGGCAAAGTGCCCGAGAAAGAATGTTCGGTCTGTCACGGCAAGGGTACCGAGCGTCGCAAGCAAGACATGACGGTTAAAATCCCGGCTGGTATCGACGACGGTGCTACGATTCGTTTGCGCGAACGCGGCGAGGCAACACTGGACGGCGCACGCGGTGACTTGTACGTGCATGTTCGCGTCAAGGCACACCGTAAATTTACCCGTGAAGGCGATATTATCCTGAGTGAAGAGCATGTCAGCATGATTGATGCAGCGCTTGGCACTGAAATCGATGTCGAAACTGTCGATGGCAATATCCGCATGAAAGTTCCCGCCGGTACGCAGAGCGGTACTGACTTTAAACTCTCGAAACATGGCGTGCCGCACCTGCGCAGTGATGCTCGTGGTCCGCACATCGTTAGTGTGGTGGTTGATACACCGACAAAACTGTCCAAAAAGCAAAAAGAGTTACTAGAACAGTTTGGTGGCGCTAAAAAGCGTGGTATATTCTAGATCATAAAATTGACAATATAAAAATATATTACTAGAATATACCTGATGCAACTATCCAAGTTGTATCGTACCTCGAAAGGATAGTGATATGGAGCTACTTGCAGCGTTGCTTTTGATGCTGACTGTTGCTGGTGCTATTGGCACAGTAACTGGATTTGGCATCGGTGCAACCTTATTTTCCCTCGTCATTTTGATAGGTGGCGGTATCGGCCTAGTCATGTTAATTTTGTGGTGGGTCTATGCTGACGCTCGTGGTGACAGTTCGCAGACGCATGCGTCAAATCAACGACTGCAAAAAGCACAGCAGCGTGACGATTACGCCCAGGGTGTTATCGAAGAAACGACCTATCATGACCAGCACGAATAATGCCCATTGGTTCGCGGCAGCAATCACGCTGCCGCGAACCAATCATCCTATCCTTTTCGAGGCTTATTCCGCTCTCGCTTATATTGGTATACAATATACTTGAATTTATCACCATAAAACAGTATAATAACAGATGTCATGTGGGATACCCTAGCATTACCCGCTCGCGGTCCTTTTTCCGTGCGTCGATTTATCCATTTTCTCTTGGCCGTTTTGTTTTCGGCCTTTTTATTGGCAATAGCCAGCAGTAGCGTATCGCACGCGGCTCCAGCGAGTTGGCAAGACGACGGTACTATCAAGTCTGGTGACCTTGTGTACACCCAAGAATCACCGCCGCCACAGGGGGTTAACGTCCCTGAGGGCACGACGGTATTTATCGCCAAAAACGAACAACAAGGCACGGCCAGTGTTCTGACAATCCCCAAAGATGCCGACCTCACCAAAGAAATTAAAAATGCTCAAGTTCGGAACTACACGCTGAATCAGGATGGCAGCTATAGCAATCCTCGTCCACCAAATACTGTCGAGCTTGCCGCCAAGCCGGCTGCTAAGAATAAAACACAGTGTGATGTTGCGGGCGTTGGTTGGATTATTTGTGTTACCTCACGGTTTATCGCCAGCGGCATGGACAACGTTTTTAATTTGGTTTCAGGGTACCTTGAGGTAAAGCCGATTTCAACTGACACCAACAGCGGGCTATACAAAGCGTGGTCAATCGCGCTTGGTATTGCCAATCTTTGTTTTATTTTGGCGTTTTTGGTGATTATTTATTCGCAGATTACATCGTACGGGCTCAATAACTATGATCTCAAAAAGATGATTCCGCGGTTAATTGTGGCAGCGATTTTAGTGAATATCTCGTATTTTATTTGTTCGATTGCAGTCGATGTATCGAACGTGCTAGGGCATAGCGTGCAGCAGGCGTTAGTGGACATACGAAAGTCTTTGCCGGATCCAGCAGGCGGTACGGCGTTTACATGGAAGAACCTAACCGAGTATATTCTTAGCGGGGGCACAATCGTAGCGGGCGCACTGGCGGCAAAGGCAGCGTTTTTGGGGAGTGCTGCAGGCGGTTCAATTTCGGGACTGTCGTTTTTGTTGTTTCCGATTTTGGTATCCGGCGCGATTTCGGTACTGATTGCCCTCGTGGTACTAGCGGCACGCCAGGCACTTATCACAGTGCTGGTGGTGATTGCGCCCCTAGCGTTTGTGGCGTATTTGCTACCGAATACCGAAAAGTGGTTTGAAAAATGGCGTGAACTATTTACGACGATGCTGCTAGTGTTTCCGTTGTTCTCACTGCTGTTTGGCGGTTCGCAACTTGCGTCATATATCGTCATCCAAAATGCCGATCAGATTAGCATTGTGATTTTTGCGATGTTTATTCAGGTTGCGCCTCTGGTGATGACGCCGTTCTTGGTCAAGTTTAGCGGTTCATTGCTTGGCCGTCTGGCGGGTATGGTCGACAACCCAAAGAAAGGCTTGGTCGATCGTGCTCGTGGCTGGGCGACCGACAAAGCCGAAGTCCAAAAAGCCAAAGGGTTTGAGGCAGCGGCTCGTCCGGGTAGTCGTGGCGGTACACGGTACCAGCGGCAGGCGTTCCGTCGTGAAAAAGATCGTATGAACCGTGAGGCGTGGAAAAAACGTGGCGAAGAAC
>JASLCP010000022.1 GCA_030151825.1 Candidatus Saccharimonadales bacterium | reverse complement strand
CTGACTACCAGCCAGCAGCAATTGATCGTAAACCAAGGACTATCTCAAAGAATAAGTTGATTGGCGCAGGCGCTGTTGTCGCCACACTCATTGGCGCCGGAACATGGCTAGGGATAAATCAAGCCAAAAATAACATCAAAGAAATCGCAGGATCTGATTACAATACCTCACAACCCCTCGAACCAGGTGAGTCCGGATTTAACTGGAACACCCTTAGCGAGCAGGAGCTGATTGATACCGCGATTCCTATCCTAGAGGAAGGTCAAGCACAAAGCCAACAGGAATTCGTTGATGCGGGTTACGAAGAATTGGACCTCCGTAACCCAGAAGAAGGCGACACCCCTCTTGAAGTTGCTCAACTTATCTCTAATCAACAGGCAATAAACGAGCACACGATCTGGCGAATTGCCCAGACAGACCCAGAGCAAGCACGAGCACTACTGCCACTTGTTCGCAGCGAAGACAGTAATACCTTCAAAACCTCTTGGGAATGGATGAAAGAGGGGCATGTTCTGTTCGGCGGAGGCAAGGTACTTGACGCAACCGCTATTTATAGTAATACCGATTTCGTAAACCTCCCTTCAAACGGAGAGGCGACAATAGCTATCGAGTACACCGATCGGTCAGACAATAGCACCATGGAAATACTTCGGTTTGCCAAAGGCACTGAAACATCAACAGGCGTATGGCGGATTATGGCAGGTATAAACCACAGTAGTCGCGGTGGATACCCTTCAAGCGTACAGAAACTCGTCAAATAGCACCTCTTATTATTGTCCTCATGCTTATATTACTGTATCCTGTATATAAGCATGAGCGGCTCAAAAATACACACACCTCCTTACGGCTCTTTATATCGAGTTAAGTTATTTTTTATTGCCATCATCGTACTATTCAGTGCAGTTCTCATTACTATCATTAATCCAGGCATCACCTCTGCTGCCGATGGATGTCCAGACGGGGAGTATCCAGGTACGAAGAGTAACTCAAAATCCCCTGACCCTAATAAGTGCTATAAGAGCAAAACAATAACTGTTCATGGCGAGGGCAACCAGACAGTAGTTACAGAAACAGGTAACAAGCCGACCAAGACAAACCCTAGCAACCCTACAAACCCTACAAACCCTACAAACCCTAGCAACCCTAGCAACCCTACAGACCCTGCTGACCCATCTACAGAAACCAACGAAGGCTCCCCCTGTGCCATCGAAAAGGTCGGCTGGATACTGTGTCCCATCATCGAAACCGCCGCAAAAGCCGGCGATAACCTGTTTAACTTCCTTGCGGACAACTTCTTGCAAGTCGAACCAGAACTTATCGCTGTAAATCCCACCAACGACGCTGGTCAAAAAGTAAAAGGTACACAAACCGCTTGGGAATACGCCCGCAATCTCGCAAATATCATGTTTGTGATTGCATTCGTCATTATTATTTACTCGCAAATTACCGGCACGGGCCTGAATAACTATGGTATCAAACGCATGCTACCACGTCTCATCGTGGCAGCGATAGCGGTGAATGTTTCGTATTACATCTGTCAGTTCATGGTAGATATATCGAACCTACTGGGGTATAGTATCAAGGCCGCACTTTCGAGTATTGCCAATGATATCGGCCCAAAAGTAATGGGACAATCCGCTCAAGGAACGAATACTCAAACGAGTGATGGTGTTTTGGCAAAAATAGCCATTGCCGCACTCGCCGTAGCTGGGGTGATATGGATCATCTTGGGGCCAATGGGCGCTGTTGTTACATTTATTGTTATCACGTGTCTTGTTATTATTATCATCCTACTTCTGAGGAAAGCATTTATCATTTTGCTTGTGGTGCTGTCGCCAATCGCATTCGTTATGTACCTCTTGCCAAACACAGAGAAGTACTTTAGTAAATGGCTCAATATGTTCTGGCAACTCCTTATGGTATTTCCGATTGTAGCCCTGCTCCTCGGCGCTGGTCAGCTGGCAAGCACGATTATATTGGTTGCGGGCACCTCCCAGGGTAATACGTCGCAGCAAGCTGCAGCAGGCAACAGTAACTGCGAAGAAAATCAGGGTGGCACACCAGACCCTAACGCTAATCCCGATCCTAATGCTACACCAGACCCTAACACTACAAGCAGCGTTAACCAAGAGCCAGGGTCTTATGGAGTAAGCGGAGAGTGTACCGTCAATATCGGTGGGTTGCAATCTGGCTGGACACTAGGACTAGTGGCGGCTGGCATCGCCGTAGCGCCGCTATTGGCTGTATGGTCGGTACTACAAGGAGCACTGAGTGCCGCCGGAGCGATTGGCGGCAAGATTACAAGTGCTGTCAGTAAAGGTAGCGGTAGTATTGGCAGCAAAGTCGGCAAGGGTGTTGATGCTGGTGCCGGAGCACTGAAAAAACGCGCTGGCCAGAACATGAACGCCGCATGGCAGCGCAGTCAGGCTAGAGGACTAGCCGGTGAAGGAGGTAAGTTTGATAGAGTAGCTGGAAAATATGCTCGTCGTAGCGCACTACGTCAAGCACGACTCAATGCCTCACAGGGAGACCTTGCTCGTACTCAATCTGATTTCTTGGCTGATAAAGATGTCCAAGCTGGCGTCACGGCTGGTCTTACAAGCGCAGGCGTGGCGCGCGCAGCTGCTTTAGCTCAAGAAAAATCTGGCAGTGAAGAGGTCAAGAGCGAAATGCTTGCTATAGAGCATGCTGAAGTCGGCAAGTTACAGGCAGCACAGGATGCGTTTGATAGCGCACTCGCCTCTGGCGACCAAGCAAAAGCAAAGGCTGCCACTTCTGCATTGATGACAACTGGAGAAACTGGTGTCGCCGAACTTGCTAAGCGCTTACAGACAGCTCAAGAGAATGCTAACCGTACCGGGAATCACGAACTTGCAGATACACTCAAGGAGTACCTCATGCAAGCACATGGCGACGTAAAGGGCAAAAATGCAGCCGTTCATGCATGGGCGACAAGTGGCCACGGCAACAGTGCGACAGTAGCCGATAAGGCCGCAGATGCAAACACGTACGCTAAGCTATCTGATGCACAATTCGCTACACAAACAGAAGCATCGCTCAATAATGCCGGAGCTAAGGCAGCTATGAGTATAAAAACTACCAACGCTGAGGGACTCCAAGAAACACGTGGCCATCGCCTGCTTAGTAATCCTGAAAGTGCAAAGAACTTTAGCGATGAAAAGCGTACAATTATTGCGAACAACGGTGGAAATACCGCTCCTCATCCATAAACAACCTCGCCAAACATAACCATTTAGCGTACAATAGTCCCTAGAATATGGCGGTTTATAAAGTTCCTCAGGATGTCGAGGCGGATGACAAACTTATTGGTCCGTTTAGTTTTCGGCAGTTTATTTATCTGATTATCGTGGCAATCAGTGGAGCAGCGGCATGGGGGCTGGCGCAAATCTTTGTCGCCCTGGCGATTATTCCGCTACCATTTATCATCTTTTTTGCTGCGCTCGCACTGCCGCTCCGCAAGGATCAGCCAATGGAAACGTACCTGTCGGCCGTCGTGTCATTTTACTTCCTCAAATCACGTCGGCGTTTTTGGCAACCTGATGGTATCGACTCATTCGTGACGATCATCCCACCAAAGGATGATGATATTCGTCGCACCAAAGAGTTTGGCGAGGACGAGGCAACAAGACGGTTAGATTATTTGGCAGAACTGGTCGATAGCCATGGCTGGTCGGTACGCGGCCAAGGTGTACCCGCACCGGACACATCAATCAATCGTGATCTGTACTACGAATCGCAAACTACTGCCGATATCATGGATACCGATAATGCTGAATCACAACGTCTCACCCAAGGACTGGCGCAATCATCTGCTGCCGTCCGACACAACGCCGAAGAGCGTATGCGTGAAACCGACGGTAGCGCTACTGACCATGCGATAGAAAATCCGTTGCTTGCGAATAATCCCGTCACAACACCGCTATACCAGCCGCCCGTTTCAGCGACGCCAGCGCAAACAGCGCCTACCTATGACACCGCACAGGCCCTTATGACTAGTGATACACGTGATGCGGTCACTTATGCAACCCTGTTAGCCGAGGAGGTAGAGGAATCGCGTAACGCAGTAATTCCACACGACACAACACCACAAAGCACTAGCACAACCACCACCTCTGATGGTACAATGGAACGTGCCAAGAAACGTGCGGAGGAGCTAGCGGGGCGTGACGATTTGACACTCGAAACACTCAGCAAAGAAGCAAACCGTCTGGAACAAAAAGAGCAAAATGCACTTTCGGACGGCGACGAAGTAACAATTTCTTTACGATAAAAGGGGATGAGGGATACAAACAATGCCACCAAATAGCCAGCAGCCGCAGACGGGAGCGCCCCAGCAGGGAGGACAGCCAGGCATGCAACCGCAACCAATGCAAACGGGGCAGCCAGGCGTACCAACACCTCCTAATGTGACCGACGCAAAGGCACCACCGGCTGCACCGTCGAACCCAAATACTACCCAAAACACCCTTGGGTTTTCGGAAATCCGCGACAATATGGTGGTGATGAACGACGGTAGCTTTCGTGCGGTAGTTGCCTGTAAATCAATCAACTTTGACCTGATGAGCAGCAAAGAACGTGAAGGTATCGAGTATAGCTATCAGAACTTCCTGAACTCACTGTACTTTCCGGTACAGATTCTGATTCGGTCGCAGCGCGTTGATATTGGGCCGTACATCGAACGTCTGACAAATATTCGCCGTGACCAAGAAAATATGCTACTTAACGTGCTGACCGATGATTATATTGACTTTATCGACACACTTAGTCAGGAAGCCAACATTATGGACAAGAGTTTTTATGTGATTATTCCATACTGGCCACACGGTGACCTAAACTCTGTCAAGCGAAGCAGCAAGAGCCTATTTAGTACGATTTTTGGCGGCACACCCCAACAACGAGCTATCGTGGTTGATCACGCCCAATATCAAAAAGCTAAGGATGAAATCAAAAACCATACCGATGCCGTAATGAGTGGATTGTTCCAGTTGGGCGTTAAGTGTGTACAGCTGAACACCAAAGAATTGGGACAGCTATACTATAACTTTTATAACCCCGATACCGCCGTTCGTGAACCACTGGGTAACTTTGAAGGCATTACGGCAATGTATGTTCGTAAAGGTCAAGGTGAAGCACCAAATCCTCATTTGACAAAGGGGGAGATGTAGTATGGCAAAAAAGATGGACGCCGTTGATATCGCGGCTCAACAGCGCGCACGCGAGCAACAAGAAGTCGAACAGGCATTTTTGAAGGGCATCACCACCCTGCGTGATTTGGTGGCACCAAGTAGTCTCGAAATCCACTCTAGCCATTTCCGCCTAGGTACCAAATATGGCCGAACTATTTACGTCTACGCTTATCCACGTCAGATTTATACCGGCTGGCTGAGCAGCATTATCAACATCGACGAAGTACTTGATGTGAGTATGTTCTTTTACCCGGTTGAGTCAGAAGTGGTCCTGAAGAACTTGCGCAAAAAGGTGACACAAATGCAGGCAACTATGGCGATCAACGAAGAAAAAGGTCGTACTCGCGATCCAGGGCTCGAGGCGGCACTATCGGATGCCGAAGAGCTGCGTGATGAAATTCAGGTGGGATCTGAGCGATTTTTCCGCTATGGCCTATATATCACAATGTACGGTGATAGTATGGATGAATTAAACTTCGTCCAGCACAAGATTGAAACGATTTTTGGTCAGCAACTGGTATTTAGCAAGGTTGCCAGCAGCCAGCAAGAGCAGGGGCTCAACAGTACCGTACCGCAAATGACCGACCAGCTGCAAATTCGCCGCAATATGAACACCGGTGCTGTTTCGACGTCATTCCCATTCACCAGTGCCGACCTGACACAGGAGAAGGGTATTTTGTACGGCATCAATATGCACAATAACGGCCTGGTGATTTTTGACCGGTACACACTAGAAAACGCCAACATGGTAGTGTTCGCCAAATCCGGTTCCGGTAAGTCATTCACCGTCAAACTCGAGGCGGTTCGCTCGATGATGATGGGCGCCGATGTACTGATTATTGACCCAGAAAACGAATATCAAAAACTATCCGACGCAGTAGGTGGTAGCTATATTCGCCTGAGTCTGAATAGTGACGTACGCGTAAATCCATTTGATTTGCCACGTGTCGTAGATAGTGAAGACGCTGATGACGCACTACGCGCAAATCTCGTCACCCTGCATGGACTATTGCGTCTCATGCTGGGTGGCGCGCACATTGCCAGTGGTGGTGTGACAAACACAACAGGTCTGACTCCGGCCGAAGAAGCCGACCTTGATCAGGCACTGATTGATACGTACGCCCGCGCCGGTATTACCAGCGACCCACTCACACACAGCGCCCTACCGCCAACGATGGTCGATTTGTATGACACCTTGGTGCACATGGAGGGAAGCGGCCCAATGCTCGCGCAACGCCTACGAAAGTATACAACGGGTACGTTTGCCGGTATCTTTAGTCAGCAGTCAAATATTGATATCAATAACCAAATGGTTGTCTTTAATATTCGTGACCTTGAGGACGAGCTTCGCCCTGTAGCAATGTATATCGTGCTCAGTCACATATGGAACGTCACTCGCAGTAACCTGCGAAAGCGCATGCTTATCGTGGATGAGGCATGGCAGCTGATGAAGTATGAAGATTCAGCAAACTTCTTGTTTAGCCTCGCCAAACGAGCCCGAAAGTATTATCTGGGTGTTACAACAATCAGTCAGGACGTCGAAGACTTTATGGCTAGCAAAATGGGTCGTGCCATCGTCGCCAACTCATCGATGCAGCTCCTACTAAAGCAGTCACCAAGTGCGGTTGACGTGCTCGCAGATGTCTTTAAGTTAACTGACGAAGAACGCAAACGTCTAGCTAACTTCCCGGTCGGACAGGGACTATTCTTTGCCGGCGCCAACCACGTACATATCCAAGTGGTAGCATCGCGCACCGAACACCAGCTAGTGACAACCAACCCGGTTCAGCAGATGCAAGCCGAAGAAGAAAAGCGCCTCCAGCAACGACAGGAAGCAGCAAATCAAGAACCCGAGGGGATGGCTATCGGCTAATAGCCGTACAGTGGGCGTGCTATGGCGGTAAAAACACCGAATACTTCCGACGAACAAGATCTTGCCTATAATCCTGCTGAGGATTTGTATAATCGTGAGTTTAATTCGGTGGGTAGTCATGATGCAAAAAAGCACACTGATGCACATGGCGATACAGTAGCAAACAATTATAATGCTGACGACGCCAGCGACAATATCAATAGCGCCAAAGAAAAAGAGGAGAAGGGAAGTTACTTTAATAAGTCGTCCGGATCTGGATCTGGTGGAAAGATGAGCGGATCACTGTTTGGCAAGCAAATGAAAAAATACGGGCCAAGCGGCGGTATGATTGGGTTGATCATTGGGGCGGTTGGCATGGGAAGTGTCGCACTCGTCCCGACATCATTGTTAGTAATGATGGAGCGAGTGTTTACCAATAATGGCACTCATGATGTCCGTGCCAATTCTCAGATGTCAGAGGCACGGTACGGTACGGTCTTTAGCGGA
>JASLCP010000007.1 GCA_030151825.1 Candidatus Saccharimonadales bacterium | reverse complement strand
CGGCAACAATCGATACAATTAATGACCGTCGCAATGTTCCCTATGGCGACAAAACACCCGAACAAGTACGCGCCCTGACTGAGACTGCCATCCAGCCATTCCTCAACAGCAACTACGACGCCATTATCCTCGCTTGCAACACTGCTACAGCGCAGGCAATTGACTATTTGCGAACCGCCTACCCGACGCAACTATTCATCGGCATCGAGCCAATGGTCAAAGCTGCCGCCGAGGCAACTACCAGCGGTACCATTGCCGTCTGTGCGACGCCCAGCACTCTTGCGAGCGACCGTTACCATGAGTTGAAACAGCGATACGCACAAGCGATCAATGTAATCGAGCCAGATTGTCACGACTGGGCCTCCCTTATCGAAAACAACCAGCTCAACCACATTCATATCGAGGAAACTATCGATAGCCTCTGCGACCAAGGTGCTGACGTCATCGTTCTTGGCTGTACTCACTACCACTGGATCAAAGAACTCATTACCGAACTCGCCGTAGGACGAGCACAAATACTCGAACCATCCGAGGCAATTGGCCGCCGCGTCACCGAACTTATCACAAAGCGCGACTCATAATTGATTTATTGCTATAAATATGTTATAATGAAGAATTACCTTACCAATCATGGACCAACCGCGAACCACGACGATACCCTGGATAATAAGCGTAGTTGCTGTCATATTGTTATAATTGCGTCAAAATCTCGACGCCATCCTCAGTAATCAGCACCGTGTGCTCAAAATGCGCACTCAAACTGCCATCTTTGGTCAAAATCGTCCATTCATCGTCTGAGTCAGTATAAATTCGTTCACCACCTAGGGTCGCCATTGGCTCAATGGCAATTGTGTCGCCAGGCTGCAGCAGTACACCGCTGCCTTTTCGGCCATAATTTGGCACGTCTGGCCCCATATGCATCTCAAGTCCCACGCCATGTCCAACGAGTTCGCGAATAATCCCTAGCTTGCCACCCGCCAGCACTGCCTCGACTGCCGCACCAATGTCACCAGTGTACGTTCCGCGACCTTTGATCGCGTCGATTCCTGCGTATAGGCTCCGTTCAGTTGTATTTAGTAGGTGTTTGATTGCACCGCTCGGCTTTTCGCCAATGACCATCGTAAAAGCACTGTCTACCTTCATGCCTTTATAGGTGATGACGAGGTCAAAGCCAGCCACATCACCCACTTCAAACGGCACATCAGTCGGTACGCCATGCACTACCGCCTCATTGACACTAATACAAATCACCCCAGGAAAATCGGGAACTGGCTCTTTATAGGTTGGTGTCGCACCCAGTCGGCGAATTTCGGCATCCACCCACGCATCAACCTCTCGTCCGGTCATGCCCGGCTGAACAAATTGTTTCAGGCCATCAAATACCGTCGCCAGCTTTTTGCCGGCATCGCGCATTGCCTGAATTTGGTCGGGGGTTTTAGTTGGCTGCCCCATAATTTTCAACAAGCTTATGCGCTTCAAGTTCTTCCATGATACGATCGTGTACCTGTCCTACCGTACCAACTCCATCGATATGCACGATATTCACGCCTTGTTCGGTAAAGTAGCCAAGCACTGGATACATTTCGGTACGATACACGCGAAGTCGTTCGTCGATCGCTTCCGGGGTATCATCAACCCGACCACGAACCTCAAGACGCTTAAGCAGTTCGCTCTTTGGCACCTCCAGCACCACAATCAACTTGATATCACGACCGTGGTGCGATTTGTTTTCGACTAACCACTGCGCCTGTGACAACTGCCTCGGAAAACCATCAAGAATCACATTATCAATCGATAGCGAACGCTGGATTGCGGCGCCCATCAGCTGATTAACCGTATTGGTATCCACCAGCTTGCCCGACTGCATCTCTTTGATTAACTCCATGTCGTGTGTGTCGCGCAGCATCTGGCCCGCGCTCAACCAGCGCCATCCATTACGCGCCGCCAGCATCTGACCTTGCACGCTTTTACCAGCTCCGGCTGGCCCGAAAAATACAATCATATCGCCCCTTTTTGTGATTCTATGAGTTTAATAATTCTTTGACAACGCGCGCCACTGTTGCGCCATCTGCCGCAGTACCGGCCTTGGCCTTAACACCACCGATAACCTGCCCCATAACACTTGGGCCAACATTGTCGATTGATTCGATAACCGTTTTGGCAATCTCGCGAATTTCATCCTCGCTCAGTTGCTGCGGCAAGTAGGTCGCCAAAATAGCTGCCTCTTTCCGTTCGGTTTCGGCAAGTTCATCGCGGCCGTTTTGCTCGTAGACGGTAATACTCTCGTTGCGCTTTTTGACCTCGCGGGCGATAATCTTTTCAATTTCTACATCATCAAGACCAGTGTCACGTTTGTTTTGGGCGATTTCTTCACTCAAAATTGCCGCTTTAAGATTACGTAACGTTTCTCCGACAAAACGATCGCCGCCCAAAAGAGCGGCTTTCATATCGCTTTGTATCTGCTCGTTAAGAGCCACTTCTAGCGAAGCCCCAATCGTGCTTTAGCTAGTTTTTCCGCCTTGCGTTCGCGACGGATAATCGCCTTTTGGCGACGCTCGGTCTTGCTGATATCCTTGCTGAATCGCATCGAAGCTTTCGCCTCTGCCAGCACGCCACTCTGCAAAACTTTGCGGTTGAAACGACGAATGATGTTTTCGTTCGCTTCGCGTTCGTCTTTACGTGTTACTTGTACCATATC
>JASLCP010000033.1 GCA_030151825.1 Candidatus Saccharimonadales bacterium | reverse complement strand
CCGGAGGTTTTTTTGAATATCCATGTTTCAGGAAAGATATCGCCTGGCATTCGAAAGCCAACGACTTGCTCGTCACCATTTTTGCCCAGACGATAGGCTTTGACGACTCCCCGCTGCACGATGTATGCCTGGCGAGGAATTTCACCCTGATACAACAAAATCGTCCGCTTTTTGATCGTCCGTCGGGTCGATTTTGCTGGTGGGAGCGTGATAAAATCTTCCATAATTGCCTCTGTATCTATCATACCATCAGTGGGGAATTATGAATATTCTCACGGGTCATATGTAAGATAGCTTACATTCTTAACCGCGCATTTTGCTTATACTAAGTAATGTAACTAGAGGTAAGGAGGTTCTCTATGAGCAATATGTATATTGAGTCAAGAATAAGTAACTTCATCAACCGAAAACTGGCTACATTCGATGGCGAGCAGAAGCGTACTGTTCGGGCAACTAACGGCACATCCGGTATTTATTACGAGCCAACCCTACGCAAAAGTCCCCAAACGAGGCGGAGCCGCTGAGTATGTCCCACACCTATCGTCATATTGATATCGCCAAACCCCGCAAAGTAAAGCGACGCACTCCGTATCAGCGCATGAAAGTACAGCTGCGTCGTCAGCTAAAAGTCCTTGCATAAACGGCCACGTCGTGCCGTCCTATAGACCCAAGCAGACCATCCCCAGGTCTGCTTGGGTCTTATTTGGAGAGAAGTGGTAAAATAAAGACAAATATAGTGCAAAAAAGAAAGAAACGGCGTTATGATACAAATTTATCGTTCCACTCACTACCGTCCCGACATTGTCGAGCGTGAAACACTTCAGCCCGGCAGCTGGATTCGCTCTGAACGTCCGACAGACAGCGAAAAGCAACGGTTGATAGGGCTTGGTGTTGACGAAGATATTTTGGCTGATGCACTTGACCCGCATGAGGTGCCGCGTGTCGAACTGGAGGATGGGTGGATTTACTTTATTACGCGCCTGCCTGATACCGACGACGACTTTAATGACTTTACGACGCCCATTTTGTTTGCGTTGGGTGATCAACATACACTGACGATTAGTCGCGATAGTTTGGGGCGATTGTGGCAGCCGTTTATCGAAACTTCAAAGACACCGACAACACAAAAAACCAAGTTTTTGATGGTAATGCTTGATGCAATTGCTCGTCAGTACCAAACACGCGTGGCATCAATTAATCGGCAGATGCGCGCGACCACCAGTGATGTACATCGTTTGCAGTCGCAAGATATTCGGGTGATTGCCGAATATGAACGCAAACTGAATGATTATTTAGATGCGTTATTGCCGACCAATACCGCGCTTGAGAAAATCTTGAGTGGAAAAATCTTGCCCCTCTACGAAGATGACCGCGATATTATCGAAGATTTGTCGATTGATTTTGAGCAGCTGATTGCACGATGTAAGAGCTTGCTGCGAACGATTACTAATGTGCGTGACTCGTACCGCGCCGTCATGGACACACGTTTGAACGAAACGATTCGATTACTGACCGTCATCACCTTGGCAGTGACGGTACCGACAATGTTTGCGGGGCTCTACGGGATGAACGTTGATTTGCCGGGTGAACATTCACCCTACATGTTCTGGATAGTGGTTGGCTTGAGTGCTCTGATTGCTGGTGTGATTGGCTATTATTTCTTGAAAAAACGATAATTTCCTACTTGACATACTTTTCATACTTCCTGTACAATGGACCTAAGAAGGAGGTATCGCCATGGGAATGGGATTACCACAAAAAAGGCTTTATGGAACAGCAACGGTTGGCACAAAAGGCCAAATTGTGATTCCTGCTGACGCCCGTGAAGAGCTTGGGATTCAGCCTGGCGATCGCCTCTATATCGTCAACGCCATGCACTCATCAGGCATTGTGTGCATCAAAGAAGAAGCGCTCGCCGACATGGTCAATCATCTGACGGCGCAAATTGACGACTACAAAGCAATACAAACGACTATTCAAAACGAGCAGTAAAGGAATTCGCATTTATGCATCATCATCTCTCCACCCGGAGTAAGTTAATTATTATGTTGTCGGTCATGGCCAGTATGTTTTTGGTGGCCTTGGATCAGACGATTATCGCTACGGCACTCGGCAAAATTGTTGAAGAATTTAACGCTTTTGATTCGCTGAGTTGGATCGTGACGGCGTATTTGCTCACGACAACGATTACTGTGCCGATTGCCGGTAAAATGTCCGATTTGTTCGGTCGCAAAAAGATTTTGCTGATTGGTGTGGCGGTGTTTGGTATTGGCTCGTTCCTCAGTGGGTCATCGTCAACCATCGAGCAGTTAGTATTGTACCGAGCGCTGCAAGGTATCGGTGGCGGTATTATTACGGCCAATGCCTTTACGATTGTTGGTGACTTGTTTGCGGCGCGCGAGCGTGGACGCTGGCAGGGGATGATTGGTGCTGTCTTTGGTCTAAGCTCGTTGGTAGGCCCGCTACTGGGCGGCTGGCTGACCGACGGCCATACGATCCTTGGTGCAACCACTGACTGGCGCTGGACGTTCTGGATTAATGTACCCGTTGGCATCGTTGCATTTATTGTCATTACGATTTTTTGTCCGCCGCTCAAACATGACAAAAAGCCGGTGGTTGATTATCTTGGTGCCGTATTACTTTCGATTGCACTTGCAACGCTGGTGCTGGCGGTTGATAATACCGAAACGATTTTTGCTGATGTGATGAGTGCGACTGGTCTTAGTCTGGCAGGACTACGGGCGATTATGTATGCGATTGTGGCAACCGCAACGATTGGCTTTATCGCGGTCGAGCGACGTGCTAAAGAACCAATTTTGCCGCCGGCGTTTTTCCGCAACCGCAACTACGTGCTTATCATGGGGATTGCTACACTGTTTGGCTCAGCATTTATGGGTGCTATCTTGTACCTCACGCAGTTTAATCAGCAAGTGTTTGGAGCGAGCCCGACCGAATCAGGTCTTATGCTGCTACCGATGGTTGGCGGCCTCATGCTGACATCGATTACCTCGGGACAGATTATTTCGCGTACCGGCAAGTACAAGATCTTTATGCAAATCGGTATCGTACTAGCTACCGCAATGATTGCTATGCTAACGACGCTGACACCAGAAACTCCATACGTGTACGAAGCGGTGATTATGTTCCTCGTTGGCGCCGGACTTGGTGTGGTGATGCCGGTGATGACATTGGCGGTACAGAACGAATTTAAGCAACACGAGCTCGGTGCGGCTACCAGTTCGAGCCAGCTATTCCGTAGCCTTGGGTCAACTATCGGTATCGCGATTTTTGGTGCCATGCTGACAACGGGATTGACCAACGGACTCACGAATATGCAAAGTGATGCCTATGTATCCATGTTAAAAAATAATCCGGCAGCCAGCAAAATCGGTAGTTTTGATGATCCAAACACATTGCTTAGTCTGAATATGCCCGACGCCAAACAAAACGTGACCAACGGGTTTGAAACAAGTGTCGCCAAGCTGCCCGAGCCAATGCGCGATGCTGTCACTCAGAAGTTTGACAAAGATCAAGCAACGTACTCGAACAAGATTACCCATGCCTTTAGCGATAGTCTCCGCAGTATCTTTGTCACCTCAACAGTACTGATGGCCTGTGCGGCAGTGTTGGTCTTTATGATCAAGGAACGTCCGCTGAAGTCGGCCAAACCAGACGATACCCCAGGGATGGACTAGGTCTATTATCGCAAAAGATGCTCTTGTAAATGCAGCGAGCATCTTTTTATTTGGCGCCCAGCGCGCTATACTGCTTATGAATGATTGAATATTACAAAAAGCACTCATCGGGAGAATCGTTCCATACGTTACGCCGTTCGACCGACGATATGTGGATTCACGTTGGAGCACCCTCGTCCGAAGAAATCGATGCGCTCGCTGAGGCGTACAATCTTGATCGTGACACATTGCGTGACGTACTGGACAAAAACGAGCTCGCACATAGTGAATTCAAGCGTTCGACCGAATATGTCTTTTTGCGTCCAGCGATGCGTACACGAAGTGGCGAGATCAAGACACGGCCGTTTTTGGCGATTGTTCATCCTGATGTCTTTATCACGATTGCGACATCGATGGCAGTGACAGCACAGGATATTGCAGTGTATGGTGACAAATATCGTGCGACAACCGCACATCGTTCGCAAATGCTGCTATCGACGATTTATACCATTGTTGGTGGATATGAGCAGTTGCTGCAGCGTACAGACGAGTACATTTTGTCGATCCAAAAAAAGCTGCGCACCCACGAAGTCGACAACCGCGACTTCGTCCATTTTGTGACTATTGAGGGAAACCTCAACGAATATCATACGTGTCTGCGTGATACGCTCACGGTAATGGAGCGACTATGTGAAAACAAGCATGATCTATTTACCGAACACGAGACCGAACAGGTGAAAGATATCATTTTGTATATCCGTCAATTAATGAGTGCCGTGTCGCGCATGACGCAGACTATCGACAGTATCCGCAGCGCGTATAGTACGATTGCTAACAACACGCTAAACGAGCGAATGAAACTACTGACGGCACTGACAGTGTTGATTGCGCTACCAAATGTGTTTTACGGTATGTATGGTATGAACGTGCCGTTGCCATACCAAAATACGCCATTTGCCTATCCGGTTATTGTAATATTTACTATTTTGGTGATTTTGCTTGTGTATGCTATTGCCAAACGATTTAAAGTATTTTAATCTAGAACCAGAAGCGCAATCAGGTGTATTGCGCATGTCTTGACGGCAATAAAAATGATTGCTATGATGGTAGACGTGTTCCGCGCCAAAAACACGAAAATACCAAAAGTAAAGGTCGACACGTGCGGAATAGCTAGTTAGTACAAGGAGTACAAACACACATGCCAATAGCCATCGAGTTTGTGTCCTCGCGGCGCAAAAAGATAGCAGTGGATGTGGTGCCTGCCGAATGGCAACTGTATATCGCTCAATAAATCCATTCTAGGATACAAAATACCCCTCAAGGCACCGAGGGGTATTTTATTTGGAATGGGCAGGAATTTACTGCGCTTGTGGAACAGGTGTTTCAGTAGTGACTGGTGTTTCAGCTGGTTTGACACCAAGCTTTTTCAGTAGGTCGTCAAGTTGTGTACGCATCTTTGACGCATCGCCTTGTACGAGTGCATTTGACGCATCAGTGCTGACCTTTTCGCCATTCAAGAAGAATGATGGGGTTGCCGATACATTCTGTTTTTTGCCAAGGGCTTGATCAAAGCTAATCTTTTTGCTGATAGCGGTATCACCTTGATCCTTCTTGAACTTTTCGATATCTTTGACGCCAACTTGCTGAGCCATTTGCACGAATTGGCCTGTACGCTGGTCAGCAGATAGGCTGTTCCAGCTGTTCTGATTCTCAAACACGAGGTTGTGCATTTCCCAGTAGCGGTCTTGTAGGCCAGCTGCCTCGACAGCAGTTGCTGCCGCCACGGCATTTGGATGCATGCTGGTCAGTGGGAAATTACGGAAGACAAAAGCCACACGGTCTTTGTATTCGTCCATCAACTGCTTGACGCCTGGGTGCGCGCCGCCACAGCTTGGGCACTGAAAGTCACCGTATTCGACCCATATCACTTTGGCGTCTTTGTTGCCAAGGACGTGGTCGGCGATTTCACCGCTGCTTTTTGATGCGGCCAAAATGCTATTGACGTTTACATTATCGACTTCGGCCGAGTTATTTTGTGAGCGCGAATAAGCAATCAATCCGCCAAAAAGAGCCACACATATCACTCCAAAAATAATCCATGTTTTCGTATTCACAGTATCTCCTTCTTACTCTTTTTATTGTAGCATATGCATAAATAGCCAAAGTGGTATAATAAGGCATAATGTTGTATGCATTACTCGGGATTTGTGTGCTGCTTCTTGTGGGTATCGGTGCGATACGTATTTCGTATGACGGGAGAAATCGTGAAGAATTACAGCGTCGGGCTGATGGCGGTGACGAGACGATGCTTGCAGTGTTACGCCGTGAAACCTTGGTGCCTGACCTGATAACACTTCATCGTTTGGTAACTGCACTGCTGATTGTTGCGCTCACGCTACTCGCGACACATATATACGGGCCGTGGGTAGGTGTGCTGCTGACCATCGGCATATTACTGGTATATGGCGCAGTGTCACGCCTGCGGATAGTAGGGCGTGGAATGCAGCGTTTGTACCAAGCAGCCGAGCCGAAACTTCTTGGCTGGATTGACCGAACACCATATATATGGAAGGTGATTCGCGGCGTGACGCCGGGTGTCTTGCCAGATCAAAAGCTCGAATCAACCACCCAGCTACTTGATTTGGTGCAGCATTCGCGGGGGATTCTAAGCCCAGAACAAAAGCTGTTGATTCGTCATGGACTCGCATTTGATCACAAAACAGTCAAAGAAATCATGACGCCACGCGCTGCAATTGATAGCGTTGCGGCGACCGAACTCCTTGGTCCGCTGGTGCTCGATGACCTCCACAAAACAGGTCATAGTCGTTTTCCGGTGGTCGAGGGTGATATTGATCATATTGTGGGTATTTTGTATCTGCGCGATTTGCTGGTGGTGGACGCCGGCAAAAAGACTATGACCGTACGAAAAGTCATGGAACCGCGCGTTTTGTATATCAAAGAATCGCAGCCACTGACTGATGCATTAGCAGCCTTTTTGAACGCACAACGTGATTTATTTATCGTGATTAACGAGTACCAAGAAACAGTCGGGCTATTATCGATCCAGGATGTTGTCGATACACTCTTTGGGCGACAATTGATTGACGAACGCGACGCACACGAGAATATTCGTGCTGTTGCCGAACGCTCATCGCTTTGATATTGCGACAACAGAGGTAAAATGGTATACTAATCATCATATGACACGAATACTTGCAAGCGAAACAATAGCAAAAATTGGACAAACCGCCAGTGTGAGTGGTTGGGTAAATAGCCGTCGCGATCATGGTGGACTTATTTTTATCGATTTACGTGATCATACCGGCGTTGTCCAGCTGGTGATTAATCCCGAACAGTCAGACGCTTTTTCGCTGGCCGAAAGTGCTCGTGACGAGTTTGTCCTGCGGGCGAGCGGCGTCGTGAAAGAGCGCGAAGATGGTCTTAAAAATCCACATATTCCAACCGGTTCAATCGAAATTGTTGTCGATACACTCGAGCTACTTAACAAGTCCGAGCCGTTGCCTGTTGCCACGCGCGATGAAGGCCAGCAGTCAAACGAGGAACTACGTCTGAAGTATCGCTATCTGGACTTGCGCCGCCCATCAATGCAAGATCGTCTGAAAAAACGCAGTGACTACTACAAAGTCCTTCGCTCGTACATGGATGGCCGCGATTTTACCGAAATCACCACGCCGATCTTGGCGAACTCCAGCCCCGAAGGTGCACGTGACTTTTTGGTTCCATCACGCGTCCACGCTGGTATGTTTTATGCTTTGCCACAGGCACCGCAGCAGTTTAAACAACTTTTGATGGTGGGTGGAGTGTCGCGTTATTACCAGATTGCGACTTGTTTTCGTGACGAAGATCCACGTGCGGACCGCTTGTATGGTGACTTTTATCAGCTGGATCTCGAGATGTCATTTGTTGATGACGGCGAAGTTGTTCGTCAGACGATGGAGCCATTAATGACGCAGTTGGTGACTGATTTTGCCGGTAAAACGCTGGTATCTGACAACATTCCGCGCATTTCGTACGACGTTGCTATGGATACGTATGGCTCGGATAAGCCTGATCTGCGTTTTGATATGAAACTCATCGATTTGTCGGCAGATTTATCAGGTACTGAGTTTGGCGTGTTTAAAAATACGCTCGCATCGGGCGGAGTAGTTAAGGCGATTTGCGTACCAAACGGCGCAAGCCTGAGTCGCAAGCAACTCGACGGCTTTACCGACATCGCCAAGAGTGAAGGTGCCGGCGGTCTTGCGTACATCAAGTACGAAAATGGCGAACCAGTCTCGCCAATCGCCAAGTTTTTGACCGCCGATGAACTGGCAGCTATCCAGACAAAGACGGGCGCGAAAAACGGCGACGCGGTGTTCTTTGGTACTGATTTGCGGGCGACAGTCAACAAAGTACTGGGCCGATTGCGCAATGAATTTGCGACGCATTTTGACCTGAAAGACCCGAATAAAGTTGCGCTTGCCTGGATCGTTGATTTTCCGTTCTATGAATACGACGAAACGACAAAGAAGGTTGACTTTGGCCACAACCCATTCAGTATGCCACGCGGCGGCGTCGAAACGCTGCGAGCAGCTGACACGGACGAAAAGAAATTGGCGATCGTTGCCGATCAATACGATATGGTCATGAACGGCTATGAAATTTGTAGCGGCGCTGTCCGTAACCATAATCCCGAAGTGATGTACGAAGCGTTTGGTTTGCTTGGCTACGACCAAGCCTATGTCGACGCCAAGTTTGGTGCGATGATTAATGCCTTCAAATTTGGCGCACCGCCACACGCTGGCTGTGCCTTTGGTATCGACCGTATCTTTATGGTGCTGACCGACGAATCAAATATCCGTGAAGTTGTTGCCTTCCCAAAGAACGGCTCGGGTGTCGATACAATGATGAGTTCACCGAGTACTGTCGACGAGGCAATGCTCAAAGAGCTGTCCCTGAACATACGTTTGTAAATACATTGTTATAATTACATCGAAAAGGCTATTTGTTGTAAGAAATATTACGACTTACTATACCCGTATAGAGTACAATAGGAAAGTAGACAGTAACGGAAAGGAACGCTCATATGGACGAACTGAAAGTACTGGTTGTACTACTGACAGTCGCGGTGATTGTGTTGTCGATTGTTGTCGTGGCACTCCTGGCGGCAGTCACTGTTGTACTTATCAAAGTCAATCACGTAGTCAAAAATGTCGAACGAGTGACGACGCATGTTGCGCGGGCCACCGAATGGTTGGCGCCGACCAAAGTAATTGGCACGATTGCAAAAGCATTTAGAAAATAGCGAAGGGGGAATGATATGTCAAAATTAGCAAAAGCAGCAGTATTGGCCGTTGGCGGATTTATCGCAGGTATCTTGTTGGCACCAAAAAGCGGCAAAGAAACGCGTGCAGATATCAAGAACAAAGCTGACGAGGCCAAAAAAGCGGCGAGCGAAAAAGCAGCAGAAGTAAAAGCCGCTAGCAAAGAGGCTGCAGGAACGCTCCGTAAAGGTACTGACCGTGCCGGCAAAGAAGCGGCAGAACTTGGTAAAAGTGCTCGTGCGACTGCGGACAAAATTGCCGCTGAAGTAGGTGAACTTGGGGGCGAAGCGCGTACCCGTGCTCGCCGCGTCACCGAAGACGCAAAGACGACAGGTCGCACTATCCAGAAAAACGCTGAAAAGCATTTCAAGTAACATCCACTGTTATTTTGCATATATTCACTGGTCATTCGTTCTGAATGACCGGTGAATTATTAAATAAACTTGACAAAAGACCTTGACAAATCTCGGAAAAAGACTATACTCGAGCCATCCAGTGCGCATCCGCGTACGGAAGAACCGAGAGGATGTGACATCATGGCTACCAAAACCATGAGTGCGAACGAGGCTTACATCGAGGGAATCGTCGATCGTGAGACGTTCGCGTTCGAGTCGGGTCAAACAATCGTCGTCACCGACGATAATCGTCATCAGCTGTCGATGCTGGTGGCGAGTGATCAAACAGCGTCACGGGTGACGGTTGTTGTCGAAGACGGCCGGAAGTTCGAACTCGTTTGCGACAAGGTGAACGAATCGGGCCAGTGGTTGCTGCGTGACGACCGGTCGGCCGGATTTACGTACTATGCCATGCGGCGCGGTGCCGTCGTTCGCGATGGCTATCGCATCGATGCAGAGTACGTGTCGGGCATGGGCATTTCGGCGTGTTTTCGCAAGATGTTCCTGCTGGACCAGTACGGGCGTCGCAGCTGTGTACCACTGCGAATTGCCTCTGCCACAGTCAGTCATCTGCAGGCAAGCAAGTAATGTCGACGATCCGCTATTTGGTACCGGGGTATCAAATAGCGGATCGATAGACATCCTCTCGGTATTATTTTTCTACGTAGCTATATTCAAGCGGCGCATCATTGATGCGCTTATATTGTGTCCCGACAGACGCAGCAAACGGTGGTAATAATCGATCGATTAATTGTTTGCCGGCGTCCGACAAAATCGCATCGTGGGTGGGGAATGCTTGGTTGGGCGCAATGTTTCTGACATAGTCAATCACTTCGCTGATTTTGAGCCACGGTGCGCTTACCGGGAGTGCAAGAATCGGCACCGATACATCAGGAACGGTGAATGAATCACCAGGGTAGAACACCACATCATTAACCATGACAGCAATATTACTCAACTGTGGGATATCGGGATGAATAATGGCATGTTGCCCACCAAAAATCGCCAGCGAGAACGGTGCTTGCTCAATCACATCACCGGGTGTTGCGGTGATATACGAAAATGCGTCGGGTGCTGTTTTGAGCTGTGAAGTAATTACTGCCGGTGCGACAATCACGGCATGTGGATTACGTGACACGATGGCATCGATTGCAGTGAGATCAAAGTGATCAGGGTGTTCATGAGTTATCACAATCACGGCAACGTTATCGCTTGCCTCCAGATCGGTCGTAAAATTACCCGGATCTACAATCAACAGCTTGCCATCAATCTCAACACTAAAGCAAGCGTGTTGGTATTTGGTTATCTTCATATTCTCAGTATACCTCTTTCGTTGTTACATGATATAAAGCCGGGGAGTAGGCCGGCTTTATAGTTTCTTGTTAGAGTACGACTGGTACTGCTATGCGTGGTGTGGAGCGCCACCGCGAATCGCTTTGACCAGCGCCAGTAAAATGACAGCACCAAGGATGGCAACAAGCAGACTCGCAATATTAAAGCCTTCAGGCTGTGTCCCGGTGAAGAATTGGACGACAAACCCACCGATGAATGCTCCTAAAATACCGACGACGATATTTGCCAGTGCTCCCATCTGCTCATTGGTTTTCATGATAATTGAGGCAATCCATCCCGCAAGTGCCCCAAACAGTACCCATAGAATGATATTAATAATCATGTGATTGACCTCCTTTATGTCTTATATTCACACACTTATTGTACCGAGTGCGCTGACAGTACGCTGTAAAAAATATTACCAATCAGCTGTAATAAATTACTCATTCAAAGAACAGTCCTCTATACTAAAAGGAATGAACGACGACGAATTCCGGGCACTGTTAGTAGACAAAGCCCACGAGCTGTACCGATCGATGCCTTGGCGTGATGATACACGACCGTACTACGTATTGGTTAGCGAGCTGATGTTGCAGCAGACTCAAGTCGATCGCGTCATTCCCAAGTTCATAGCATTTATTACTGCATTCCCAGATGAGCAAGTACTCGCAAGGGCCTCACTTGCTGAGGTGCTTGTGCTGTGGCAGGGCTTGGGCTACAATCGTCGCGCCAAGTTTTTGCATGATGCGGCCCGCCAGGTGGTTGAGTGGGGCGGGTTTCCGACGGAACCTCATGACTTGCAACGTCTGCCTGGTGTTGGCCCAAATACTGCCGGTGCAATTTGCGCCTATGCATTTAACCAGCCAGCGTTATTTGTCGAGACCAATGTCCGTAGCGTATATCTCCATCACTATTTTGCTGACAGTGATGTAGTTGATGATACGCAGATCAAGGAAGTGTTGGCGCGGACGATTGATACAGAACACCCGCGTGAATTTTATTGGGCATTAATGGACTACGGTAGCACACTCAAGCGTCAGGGTGTTGGTGGGATTCGTCGCAGCAAACACTACAAAAAGCAATCAGCGCTCAAAGGCAGTGTGCGCGAAATACGCGGTCAGATTATCGCTACACTTTCCGAGGGCGCGATGACGCGTGTCGCACTCAAGCAGGCAGTTGTCTATGATGAGCGGTTCGAAAAAGCATTGGACGGACTCGCGCGCGACGGGTTGATTGTGATTGGTGACACAATCCATTTGACCAAATGACCGTAAGTCGGGATAATAGCTACAGATGAAAAACCGTTTTGTACTTATGGGATTATCGCTCGCACTAGTGCTGGCCTACTGCAGTGCGCCGGTGCAGGCGCAGGATGGCGCGAGCGGGTCGGTTATGACAGATAGTCACATCCAGCGCATCAAGCAAAATTGCCGTGCTGCCGCGCGGACCATTCAGCAAATCCACGTTAATGACGGCCCATTACGTGTCAACCGCGGCCAAGTGTATGATTCGATACTATCAAAACTCATTACGCCATTTAACAGCCGTTTAATCTTGAACAAATACGACGCCTCGTCGCTGGTAAAAATTGCCGCGCAGTATGATAAGGCACTGACGGCGTTTCGTGATCATTACAAAAAATACGACGACCAAATGTCGGCTGTGTTGCGTATTGATTGTGTCAAACAGCCAGTGTCATTTTATGATGCCGTTGTCGAGGCACGCAAACGCCGTACCGAAGTGAACGACGAGGCTATGAAAATTCATGGATATATTACTGACTATGGTCAGGATGTCATTGATCTTCGTAATCGTGTTTTGAGTCCGCAAAATCAAGGGGATGATGCCTCGTGATGAATATCAGCACGGCAAAATGGCGGTTTATTGCATTGCTTGCGGGAAGTGTCGGCATTGCGTTACTTCTGGTGACGGCCAGTATCGCACTTTACTTTAGTAGTGGTACGGCGCAACTTGATCTTAGTCGACCGGGCTACAAATCGGTAGTGCGTTCGCAGAGTAAAGAAAAGCCCTACGCAGGATTTTCGTCATCTGGTCCTATCGGTAGTCAGACGTTTGATGAATTTCAAAAGATGTATGATGCTCGTGCCAAGAGCGCTACTTCACTTGATCAGCCGTTTAGTGGTGACGCACTCAGCGACGCAACTCTTGGTCTCGACGACGATATTTCAACAGAGTAGAGGAGTTTATTTGGGGGGCATACCGATAGTTGGTACAATGCCCAGCTTGATATTGTTCTTTTCAAGCGCCTCGAGAAGGCGACGGCGCATTTCTGCGATGACTGCCCATTGGTCAGACGGCTGCGTTTTTCCGGCGATAATAACTTCGATAGATGTTCCAGTCATTTCTCCCACTGACACAAAGGCGGGGGCTTCGATGATTTTTGATGTCCACTTTTCTTCGCCTGCGAGCGTTTTACCTAATTCATTAACAATCGCAATCACTTCGTCAATATCAGCTGACGGGTTAATTGCCACCGTAAATCGCGCCATACTATAGCCCATGGTTTTGTTGATGACATGTTGTACCATGCCGTTGGGCAGATAATGCACATTGCCGTTGACGTCACGAAGGACAGTACTGCGGGATCCGATACGTTCGACAGTTCCGGCCGCGCCTTCAATATCAACAATATCACCTACGCGGTATTGGTTTTCGCTGATGATAAAAATACCGGACAGAAAGTCTTTAATCACTGACTGCGCGCCAAACCCAATAGCCACACCGATAATGCCTGCACTGGCAAAGAACGGCGCCAGCATTGTATTGAGGTCGGGGACAAACTCTTTGGTAATCGAGTAGAACACCAGTGCTACGACAAAGATACGCCAGATGTTCGAAAATAGTCCGACGAGTGTCTTTTGTCGTTTTTCGATGTCTTTTTTGTGCCAATCACGTTGTCGGGTCGATTGGACAGCACGCCGAATGGTACGCGCCAAAAAACGCTGTCCGATAAAATACGCCGCAACACCGATGACAATGATAAAAGCAATTGATATGCCGTGCCCTGGATCGGTCTTGGTGCCATAAACCCAGTGCTGTATTTTTGGCAAGACGGCTACAAGAGAATCGTGTGCCCACGTTACGATATTGTCCATATGTGATAGTATAGCAGAAGTATGATAGTGTTTCCTGATAACTCATCCCCAAAATTAATAGAAATGATTAACGATGGCTCGGTTGGTGTACTACTCACCGATACCCTGTATGGTTTGGTAGCACGTGCCGACAATGAACAGGCGGTCGAGCGAGTATTTAGTATCAAACAGCGCGATACGACTAAGCCGCCCATTGTACTAATTGCCAGTGTTGATCAAATGTACGATCCATTACCTCGCGGTATCGACGAAACAGTCGGTGGCAAGTGGCCGGGTAAAAATAGTATTATCGTGCCTGCACCAAGCGCTCCCCAGTGGTTGGTTCGCGGCAGTAGCGGTGTGGCGTATCGTGTGCCAAACAATGCTGGTCTGCGTCGATTGCTTGAGCAAACTGGGCCGTTAATCGCCCCGAGTGCCAATCCTGAAGGTGAGGCGCCAGCTCGTTCGGTCGGTGAAGCCGAAGGCTACTTTGCCGATCAAGTTGACTTTTATGTTGATGGCGGCGTAGCATTCGAAACGCAGCCATCGCAGCTCTATAGTATGGCGCCGAGTGGTGACCTTGAGCAACTTCGTTAACTAATGATCGACCCGAATCAGTTTATTATTACCCGCAAACGCAAACTATATAAGTTTGCGTTATTTGCGAATTCCCCTTTATGTTTCGAGGCCGCCGAATGGGATAAACGACCAGTTGACGTCGTTGAACTAGGTGCCGGGACGGGGCAATTTAGTGTTGAACTGGCCGCTCGCCATCCAGAGCTGACGTATGTGGCAGTTGATGTCAAGGCCGATCGTTTGCAAAAAGGTGCGATCGAGGCCGCCGAACGTGGCCTGACGAACGTCTTTTTTGTGCGTGCCCGCGCCGACCAGCTGACGGAACTATTTGCACCACATTCACTAACGATGCTGTGGCTGACCTTTCCTGATCCCTTCCCGCGCAAAAACTCCGCCGGTCGCCGCATGACACATCCACGGTATCTAGGGCAATACCAGTCGCTATTATCAAGCGATAGCGCGTTCTACCTTAAACATGATAATCGCGATTTCTTTCACTGGAGTCTCGAACAACTCGTCGCCGAAAAGTGGCGTATTAACGAACTATCATTTGATTTGCACGAATCGGCACTGGCTGACGACTACAAAGTCCTGACGGTCTATGAAAAACGCTGGCACAGTGAAGGGCTCGTCACGAATTTTGTACAGGCTACGCCAAGCTTGCTAAAATAGACCTATGACAATCGATGACTATTCTAAAACAGCCATATCAACATTAATGAGCGATCATGCGATTACTGATATGGACGCGGCGCTACTGTCACAAGTCTTTGGATTGGTCGGTGAGAGTGGCGAAGTGGCTGAAAAATTCAAAAAGCTGATTCGCGACAAACACGGCAAGATCGGTGATGAAGATAAGCAAGAAATCCTCAAAGAGCTTGGCGATATTTTGTGGTACGTTAATTCGGTTGCTACGCTGCTTGATTCAAGTCTCGAAGAAGTTGCACAGAAAAACCTCGACAAAGTCCTTAGTCGCAAGGACCGTGGCGTTACTAGTGGTAGCGGCGACAATCGTTAACCGAGGTGTTGACGCAACCAGCCGTCAATCGTCCCGGCGCCCATGCATAGCACCAGATGTCCCGCCGCGCGGTGTTGTTCAATCGTTTGCCATAGTTCGTCATCTAGGTCAGCAATATGCAGCTTTTCGGGTGCTATCTGATGCGCCAGTTGCTGTGGTGTCAGTGTTTCTAGCTGCGGGTTTTCGCGCGTCAAATAGGTCGGCAGCCAATATACTTCGTCGGCCTCGGCAAAAATCTGGTCGCTATAGCCCGCCTGCACTTCGTGTTGACGGACATTTTGATGCGGTTGGTAAATGGCAATAACGTGATTATTCAGTTCGCACGCCATGTTGATTGTCGCGGCGATTTCGCGAGGGTGAACAGCGTAATCGGTATACAGATTATTAGCAAGTTTTTCGAACCGCCGATTCGCGCCAGGGAATTGGTTGAGTGCCTGCACGACATCACCAGCAATCCCCAAGCGTTCGAAGGCTTTGACGACGAGGCTGGCGTTCTGTCGGACGTGCTCACCCGCCAGTGTTAGTGGCACAACGTCCCGATCATTCAGTACCCACGATTGCGCCGGTTCCCCAATCTGTGTGGCCTCGCGCTGCCACAAAATACTCATCTCACTTTGTGTCAAAAATGCGCGAAACGCCTGGTTATATTCATCCTCGGTTGGATAGGTATCGGGGTGATCATAGCTGAGCGACGGGATAACTGCCAGATACGGATGAAACTGCAAAAAATTTCGGTCGTATTCGTCACATTCATACACAAAATACTCACTAGCGGGATGAAACTTGCCACTTGGCCCAAACGACAAGGTAGTGCCAATCGAATAGCTAATCGGAATCCCTAGTTGCTGGAACGCCCAAACAAACAGCGATGTTGTTGTCGTTTTTCCATGGGTTCCTGCGACGGCAATCAGTTTCAGGCCTTTTTCGGCGATAATATGCGCCAGTAATTCGTCGCGCTTGCTGGTTTTGATACCGAGTGCTTTAGCAGCGACCAGCTCTGGATGATCGGCGGGCAGGGCAGAGGTATAAACAAACCAGTCGATTGGCTCATCGGTGTGCGATTCACGCAAAAACATCCCCGTTTGATCCGTACTCACGACTACGCCGCGTGCACCCAATTGGCGGGTCATCAAGCCGGTATTCGCATCTGATCCAGTCACTATATTGCCGGCATCTAATGCAATTTCGGCCAGCGGCCCCAGCCCAACACCGCCTATCCCGGAAAAGTAGATATTCATATCCCTAGTATACCGTATAAAACCCCTTGTGCTTAGCCTATCTTTTATGACATAATTAGGGTTAAGCAAAAAGGGTGAGACACAAAAACAACAATGCTGCAATCATTTTTACAACGTCTGCTTGAGCGCCGTCACTTTTGGCGCTATGCTAGCTTTGATAAAGTTGCCGAGCTCTATGCCTCGCGCATGATGCGATTGTTGGCGCAAAACATGATCAACTTGTTTGTGGCGCTGTATCTGTACGAGCATGGCTATAGTATTTTGTTTATTGCTGTATATTATCTGATTTCGTTCATTGGTCGCATGCTGATTTCGTATCCGACAGCGCGATTCGTGGCGCGATTTGGCCCCAAGCACGGTATTTTGGCAGGCAATCTCCTCTATATTCCAGCGCTGGTGTGTTTTACGTTGGTCGGTGATTTTGGACTGCAGGCGATTATTGGCTTTGGAATCTTCCAGGCATTATCGAATGTCGTCTATGATTTGTCGTATCTCGTGAGTTTTTCTAAGGTCAAACATGTTGAACATGCTGGCAAAGAAATCGGCTATATGCAGATTATCGAACGCGCAGCCGCCAGTCTCAGCCCGCTTCTTGGGGGTCTGATTGCCTTTATGATCGCACCAGAGGTCACTATGTGGTTATCGGCGGCCTTATTCGCGTTGGCGTCATGGCCGCTGATGCGCACTGACGAACCGGTTAAAACGCGCCAAAAACTCGAGTTTCGAGGCTTTCCGTGGCGCATGGCCTCGCGCAGTATTGTTGCCGAGTCTGCGGTTGGTTGGCACACCTTTGCGACGGTGACCGTGTGGATTTTGTTCCAGGCAGTTGTGGTGTTTGCTGGCTCAAGCGATGATATTTACTTCAAGGTCGGCGCGCTGGCCTCAATTACCGTCGTGACATCATTTATGGCAGCATATACCTTTGGGCGGCTGATTGACCGACGTCGTGGCGGTGACTTGCTGCATATTTCGACTATTGCGACAGCGCTGACACATGTGTTTCGTGCTTTTATCACAACACCAGTGTCGGTGGCTGGCGTCAATATTACCAGCGAGATTGCCACGACCGGCTTTTCAATGTCGTTCCAACGCGGGATTTTTGATACCGCTGATTTGTCGGGGCGCCGTATTGTGTACATGTTCTTTATCGAAATCGCCCTGAACGCGGGTGCTGCCTTGGCCTGTGCGGTATTTGCACTGTTGATTATTTGCTTGCCATCGCCAGCGTCGGCGATGCAACTCTTCTTTGGCTGTACGGCAGTCTACAGTTTGCTGATGATGACGGCAAACTTTTCGATGTACCGCAAAAAGCGCTAAACTGCTATACTAAAGCACAGTAAAAGGTGGGAGTCTGTGGCCGAAACACGATATATCAAGCGAAATGTACGACGCTTACAACAGATAAAGACGTGGCAGTTGCTACTACTGCTTGTTTTAGTGGGCTTTATTGCGGCAACGTTTTTGCGGTTGAACAACATTGGCATGATTCAACGCCGGGATGCGGTACTGGCCGCTGATAAGCAAGGGGATCCCACCGTCATTCAAAATAGATTGTATGATTTACAACGATATGTGGCGGCGCATATGAATGCCAATATGGGCACGATTTACCTTGAACAGCAGTACAAGCGCGATAGCCAAAAGGCCATCGATGGGGCCTCGAGCGACGGCAACCCTAACGGTAATATTTTTAAAAAGGCCCAAGAAGTCTGTGCGCCGCGCTATGCCAATCTCGGCCACTATTCACAGGCGTATCAACAGTGTGTCATCAGTGAGCTAGACAGTTTCTCGCCATCAGGAGCACCTATTGAGGGGATTAGTATGCCAAAAGCCGATCAATATCGATTTAGTTTCGTATCGCCGCTCTGGTCGCCTGATTTTGCCGGTTTTTCGGTATTAGTTTGCCTTGTCATTGTCTTTATTATCGTGGCTCGCCTGATAGCGCTGATTGTCCTCCGATCAATCATAAAAATGCGTCACAGGGGTGTGTAGGTGTTGACAAGGGGGCGCCAGCCGCGGTACTCTAGCCAATGTAACGCACTAATAGGAGGTATAACACCATATGGCTTACAGTCACACTAACTCAAAGGGCATCACCTACTACTTGCACAAGACCGAAGTGACACTTCGCGGCGGCAAACCACAGACAATCTACTTTTTTGCAAAAGTAGAGAAGAATGCAAAGGGTGAACCAACTGATCTTCCAGCAGACCGTGTTGTCAAAGAAAACCCACGCAACGGTTTCCTAACTATCTCAAAGAAAAAATAGTTTCGATTATCCACAAATACCGCCTCTGTTTTGGGGGCGGTATTTTGTTGGGCGTGTTTTTCTGCTTGCAGCGTAAGCGCGTTTAATGCTACACTCGTATCAAACAAACAGGTGCCAAAATACCCCTTGGGACGCGCAAATCGCTCCAAGGGGCTTTTTGTTACTAAGAACCCTTGCCTAGAGTAGTCGAGTGGCGTAGTATCGAGGTATGACAAGCGGTGAGATACCTAGACATGACCAAAACGACCTGATTGACGACTACTGGACGGGCAACACGCGGGACAATTACGATAATCTATTGATGGGGTCAAAGGTGATTGATATGTATGCGGCGCGTTTGCGCCAGGGGCCGATGGATACGCAGCCGTCAGCTCATCGAATTGAACGCCGCAATCGCCTCCGTCGCGAGGCGGCCCGTCGAGCAACTGATCGTTTGATGACCTACCGATCACACGATACCTCAGACGATGTGAGTTGATATTTCATTACGTTTATGATATAATGGTATTATGAATAAGATGTCAGTCGAGATGCCGCTTTTTGAAGAGCGTGACGGAGATATTGTGCCACCAGAACAACTGGATATTGCTATCGACGAACGGTTTTCCGAGGTTGATTTTGAGTACAATGCCGATAACGCCGAGATGGTTGAGTTTCGCCAGCGGGGCATTGCGGTGTCGCTTGCCGATCGTGCGCTGGCACTCGAATGGATTATGGACTATTTTAACAAAGCCAATCGCGCCAACGGTCTGTCGCATGCGGCGGTGACGCAACCGGCTGCAGCAGACATCGAGCAGCGCTATGGCGACGCGACACCGGACGTTGTTTCCGGGGCATCACAAAAAGTCCTCGATCGCCGTCAGCTCTTTACTCGTCACCTTGAAACGCTGGTCGGTGCCGCTGCGTTGCGTCAATCTGGTATGGACGAAGATGAAGTTCGCCTTAAGGTCACCACACTGCAAAGTGAGTTAAATCAGCAATTCGGCGTCGGTAACGCCTATGCCAAAGACCGCTACCGCGCAGTACGTACAGTGCGAAAATCCACCGACAAAATTATCAAAAAGTAAAAGAACCCCACATCACCTGATAGATGCGGAGGATTCTTTTACTATCGAATCACTGACTATCGGGGTGCGGGGTAAGGTAGGTGCGACGGGCCTCCTCAAGCGCCTGAGTGTAAGCGTCGCGCCACGGGGCGATTCCTTCGTCGCGAAGATTGTCGACGAATGTCTGGCCGAGTGCCGCCGCGTCAAATTCGCAGCGACCGTCCTGTAGTACCTCATAGGCCTTGTCCAAGATAGTCAGCAGTGACCATTC